>NZ_SOGK01000036.1:0-62109 GCF_004564305.1 Cryobacterium sp. TMT3-29-2 | reverse complement strand
GCGCCCGCGTGCGGCGGGCCGAGGGCGCGCGCCGGGCCGTCGAGTCGCTCCACCGACACGGGGGTCTCGCGCAGCAGGCCAAGGGGCCGGGCGAGCCCGACCAGGCCCGCGGTGGTCGTCGTCACCCCGAGCAGGCCGAGGCCCTCGTCGCCGAGGGCCACTGACACCGGGAACGGCACGCCGGCCCGGCCGGCGGCCGCGTCGTCGGCCGACGAGACGATCACCCGCACCAGTGCGACCAAGACCGGGTTGGTCAGGGCCCGCGCATGCGCCCGGAACCAGGCGCCGACCTCGGCAGTCGCGTCGCCCGGGTGCCGACCGGTGACCAGCCCGCGAAGCAGGAGCCCCACCGCCGCGGCCGTGAGGCTGGGCATGGCCGCCAGGGCCAGGAGCGGGGCCAGCAGCCCGAGGGTGGAGCCCAGCCATGCTCCGGACAGGCCCGCTGCCCAGTCCCTGAGCCGCTCGGCCCGGCCGTAGCCCTCCGCCGCCTCGATGAGCGCGTCGGCGAGGGTCTGGCTGCGTTCCGCGACGCCGACCAGGGCGGACCGGGCCGCGAACACGCTGATCCCGGCGCCGGGCCCGCCCGTCACCGGGCCGCCGGAAGGGTGGGAATCCAGTGATTGGATGCGCGCCAGCCGCACCAGCCAGTCCTCGGCGTCGCCCTGGAGCAACCGCAGCCGCGCCGCCTCGGCCAGCAGCGTATCGGTCGCGACGAGCGTGCTCCCACCGCCGGACACGATCAGGGCGTCGCCCGGGCCGCCGGGCGGTTCACCGGTCATCGGGACACCGAGGCCGGAGCATCGCCGGGTGCCAGAGCCGGGACCGGACCCCAGGCATCGGCCTCGGCCAGGGCCGCCCCGACCTGATCGATCGCGGCCACCACCTCGGTGAGGGCGGTGTCGAGGAGGCCGGCGGCCCGTCGCAGCTCGCCGGCCAGGTCGCTGCGTCGGCGGTCGTAGCCCCGTTGGGACTCGGAGCGCCACGAGCCGGTCAGGTCGCCGGCCGAGAGCCCGCCGGCGGCGATGTCGACGTCGTCGCGGAGCCGGCGCAGCAGCATCCGTTGCTGCCGGAGTCCGTCTAGGCGTGCCGACAGCGCGTAGTCGGTCAGAATCGTGCCCGGAATCTCCATGTCTGCCCTCCTGCGCGCCGCCGATTCGCTGCCAGTGAGCGTGCCACCCCCGGCCATACCGGTGGTGCCGAATCCGAGAGTTCACGGAACATGCCGCCCGGCGGCGGCTGTGGAGGAGTCCCGGTGCAACACAATGGGGTCATGGACATTGTGTCGACCACGCCCGATGAGTCCACACCCTTCCGCATCGTGTTCGTCTGCACCGGCAACATCTGCCGCTCGCCGATGGCGGAGGTGACGCTGCGCGACCTGATCACCCGCTCCGGCCTGGGCCGGTTGATCACGACCAGCTCGGCCGGCACCGGGGACTGGCACGTCGGCGAGCAGGCAGACCGGCGCACGATCGCCGCCCTGGCCGCCCGCGGCTACGACGGCCGCCACCACCGGGCCCGCCAGTTCGACCCCGAGTGGTTCGCCGACCTCGACCTGGTTGTGGTGCTCGACCGTGCGCAGGAACGAATTCTGCGCAACTGGGCCACAACCGAGCGAGACCGCAACAAGGTGCGCCTGCTGCTCAGTTTCGATGCGGCCCAGGCGCCCCTGCTCGACGTTCCGGACCCGTACTATTCCGACGATGCTTTTTTCGACACGGTTCTTGGCATGATTGAGAGCGCAAATGAAGCGCTCTTCGCGCAGCTTGCACCCGCAATCCGACAGGGAGTCCGATGAGTCCGTTACCGCCCCAGGTCCTCAGCCCACTCGATGGCCGCTACCGCGCCGCCGTCACCGAATTGGGCGAGTACCTGTCCGAGGCCGGTCTCAACCGGGCCCGCGTGCAGGTCGAGGTGGAGTGGCTGATTACCCTCACCGACCGCAGCCTGTTCGGCTCCGTGCCGCTGAACGCCGAGCAGAAGCTGGCCCTGCGGGCTCTGGTCACCGACTTCGGCCAGGCGGAGATCGACGAGCTGGCCGTATTGGAGGCCACCACCCGGCACGATGTGAAGGCCGTTGAGTACCTCGTTCGCCGCCGTCTCACCACCCTGGGCCTCGACCACATCAGCGAGCTCACCCACTTCGCCGCCACCAGCGAGGACATCAATAACCTGTCCTACGCGCTGACCGTCAGCGACGCCGTGCGCGAGGTCTGGCTGCCCAAGTTCCGTGCCGTCATCGGCGCCCTGCGCCTACGCGCGTTCGAGTACCGCGCCGATTCGATGCTGGCCCGCACGCACGGCCAGCCGGCGACGCCCACCACGGTGGGCAAGGAGCTCGCAGTGTTCGTCTACCGGCTCGAGCGCCTGGCCTCGCAGGTCGAGGGCAGCGAGTACCTGGGCAAGTTCAGCGGCGCCACCGGCACCTTCGCCGCCCACGTCGTGGCCGATCCCGCCGTCGACTGGCCGGCTGTGTCCCGCGGTTTCGTCGAGGGCCTCGGGCTCACCTGGAACCCGCTGACCACGCAGATCGAATCCCACGACTGGCAGGCCGAACTCTACTCGCGGGTCTCCCACGCGAACCGGGTACTGCACAACTTGGCGACGGATGTCTGGACCTACATCTCGCTCGGCTACTTCCGCCAGATCCCGCAGGTCGGGGCCACGGGCTCATCGACCATGCCGCACAAAATCAATCCCATCCGGTTCGAGAACGCGGAGGCCAACCTCGAGCTGTCCAGCGCGATCCTCGACTCGCTCGCGGCGACACTGGTGACGTCGCGGCTGCAACGCGACCTGACCGACTCCACCACGCAGCGCAACATCGGCGTCGGCTTCGGGCACTCCCTGCTCGCCCTCGACAACATCGTGCGGGGCCTCGGCGAGATCGACATCGACCGCGCCATGCTCGCCCGAGACCTCGACGCGAACTGGGAGATCCTCGGCGAGGCGATCCAGACCGTGATCCGCGCCGAGGTGTCGGCGGGGCGCTCCACGATCGAGGACCCCTACGCCCTGCTCAAGGAACTCACCCGCGGCAAGCGCATCAACCGGGACGACCTGGTGGCCTTCGTCACGGGGCTGGAGATCGGCGACGCCGCCAAGGCGCGGCTGCTCGAGCTGACCCCGGGCAGCTACGTCGGCCTCGCGGACCCGCTGCTCGACTACCTGACGTAACGGCTGCGCGGGCCGGTTCCGATCAGAGGCCGCGGTTCTGCTCGTCGAGGTCGGACCGCTCAGCCGGGTTCGGCTTCATGCCGAGCACGAGCATCGCGATCACCACGAGCACGAGAATGAACGTGCCGCCGAAGCCGATCAGCGCCAGCACCACGTCCCGGGTGCTCATCAGAACCGTGAGGCCGAGGAAAACGGCCATCACGGCGGAGAATCCGACCAGCTCGATCGGCTTGAGCTTCTCGGAACGGCTGGGCTTGCGCGGGGTGTTCTGGGTCACAGGGTGTCCGAATCGTTGGGTGAGGCCGTGCGGGTGCGGGCGGCATCCGTGCCGGCCCACTTGAGGGAGAACCCGGCGATGGCCAGGTAGACGCCGAGCAGCACGAGGTAGGCGCCGAACAGGCCGACCGACACCACGGCGTTGGGCGGCAGCAGCAGGAAGATCACGGCCAGCAGGGCGGTGACGGCGCCGACCAGCAACCAGTCACGATCGGCCGGGTCGCGCCGACGCGCACGGATGCCGCTGTACAGCTCGAGGAAACCGGTCACCGCCGCCCAAACGGACACCAGGAAGAGGAAGAACCCGAGCCCGCCCGCGTGGAAGACCAGCGCGAGGAGTCCGGCGGCGACACCCACGGCGCCCTGCACCAGAAAGAGGGACCGCTCCCGCGGGTCGGCGAGCGCACGCCGGCTGAGCAGACCCACGGTGAGGCCGCTGACCAGCGCGAACCCCCCGAACATGAACAGGCCGAACTCCGCGGAATGATCGGCGTTGAACGTGATCGCGGCCGCCGGGATCAGGGCAAGGGCGGCGCGCAGCACCGGCACCAGCCAGTACCGGCCTGTGGTGGACTGTGGAGCCTGGGCGTTCGCCACGCGGCGACCTCTTTCATTGCGGGTTGAGTCGGATCCAGTCTACGCGGGCGGCCCTGGGCCTCCGCCGGGCCCAGGGTCGCGCAGGAAGGTCAGAACAGGGTGTCCCCGATGTAGCCGTTCTTCGTGCATCCCGGCGGAATCGCGAACACCGCGGAACCGATCGGGGTGGTCCACTCGTTGAGCAGGTCGAGGGTGTCGAGGCGCGTCTGGATGGGGACGAACTGTGCGTCGACATCCGCCTGGAAACAGGCGAACAGCAGGCCGGAGTTGGAGACCGCGGCACCGGTGGGTGCGTCGTCGTAGTTGTAGCCGCGGCGATGGATGCGCTGGGCCGTGTTCTCGGAACGGGCGCGGCGCAGGTGGGAGAACTCGGGGATGACCGGGAACCCGAGCGGGGTCGTCGCGGTGAAGTCGGGCACGTCCTGCTCCTGCGTGCCCGTCAACGGCGCCCCATTGGCCAGCGTGCGCCCGATCGCGGACTCGCGGCCCGAGCGGTCGAGCCCGTCCCACTTGTCCAGGTTCATGCTGATCCGGCGCAGGACGAAGCCGGTTCCTCCCACCAGCCAGCCGGGGTTGTCGGCCTGGCTCCAGACCAGGCCATCGAAGTCGGTCGTGCCGACGTCGGGGTTCGCGGTGCCGTCCACCTGGCCGAACAGGTTGCGCATGGTGGTGCCGGGCTTCTCGGAACCGGCCGCCCGGCGGAAACCGGACTGAACCCAGCGCACCGTCGCGAAGGAGCGCAGGTCCTTCAGCAGCATCCGGGTGGCGTGGGCAACGGTCAGCGGGTCGTCGGAGGCGATCTGCAGCAGCAGGTCCCCGTCGTTCCATTCCGGTTGGAGCCGGTCGATCGTGAACGCGGGCAGGGGCCGCAGCCAGCCGGGAGCCTCTCCCCCGGCGACGGCGACGAGGCCGGGCCCGAAGCCGAAGGTGACCGTCAGCCGTGCCGGCACGACGGCCAGTTCGGGTTCGGAGTCGGCCAGGGCCGCCTCGCCCTGGGTGAGCCGGGCGGCGTCGTCGGTCAGGATGCGCATCATCCGGCGGAGTGCGGCCCGATCGACCTCCGGGAGCAGGTTGAGGGCGACGAACGTGACCCGGGACTGCGGCTCGGTGTCGACCCCGGCCTGGTGCACGCCGAAGAAGGGCACGGCCGCGGTGCCGCTGAAGAGCGGCACCGTCTGCGGTGCGGAGGCGCCGATCCCGCCCTTGACGACGACGTCGACGCCGATGGCACCGGCGGCGCCGATCCCCGCGGCGGCACCACCCAGAAGGAGGTGCCGCCGGCTGAGCCGATGGCCGGTTTTGGCCGCCGACTCTTGCTGTTCGCTTACATCGTTCCGTGCGTTGGAACTCACTAGTTGTCGGTGTCCGTATCCATCTCGGGGTCGCCCTCGTACGTTTCGTTGGCGCCGGTGTAGTCCTTGACCGGTGCTGAAAACTCGAGGCTCGACCCGTCATCGAGGGTCAGGGTGAAGGTCGCCTCATCGCCGGCCGTCAGCGGGCCGGTGAGCCCCATCAGCATGATGTGGCTGCCGCCCGGGGCGAGCTCGATCGAGCCGTCGGCGGGCACCACGAAGCCGTCCGGATTCTCCTGCATGACCATGTCGCCGGCGTCGTTGGCGACGGTTTCGTGCAGTTCGATCATCGAGGCCGCGGTCGTCTCGGCCGAGACGACCGTGATGTCCTCGGTGCCGGAGTTCTCGAGCAGACCGAAGGCGCCGGTCATGCCGTCCTCGTTCGCCTTGACCCAGGCATCCGTCATGGTCAGGGTGTCGGCCGCGGTGGCGCTGCCGGTCGTCTCCGCGGGCGTCTCGGTCGCGCCGGCGCAGCCCGAGAGGGCGAGCATCAGTGCGGCGGCGGCAACGGCGAGGCGGGTGGGAGCGGTGTTGAGCTTCATGGGAGTTTCTCCTGTTGTGGTTCGTCGAGTGTTCGGGAAGCAGTGCGGTGCGGGTGCTGCAGGTGCCTCATGTGCTTCAAGTGCTTCACGGGTTGCGGCGGCGCCGGGCTCGCCAGACCATGAGCAGGGCCAAGACGGCGAGCCCGATCAGGGCGCCGATGAGACCCACCACGACCAGTGGGAGTCCCGTTGCGGCGTCGGCGTTGTCTTCCGAGTGTGCGGTGGCCGCGTCGGTATCACTCGACGGGTTCGGCGCCGGGGTCGCAGTCTCGGTTGCCGCCGGCTCGGGCTCCACGTCGCCCACGGTGAATGCGAAGGCGCCCGACACTGGATGCCCGTCGGCGGAGACGACACGCCAGCGAACGTCGTAGGCGCCGTCGGGCAGCTCCGCCGCCACCGGCTGCGTGGCCTGCGACCCCTCGAGCCGCATGTCGCCTTCGGCCCAGTTCTTCTGATCATCGTCGACGACCATGACGATTGCGCCGAGCTCGAGGATCGCGTCCGTGAAGGTGATGGCGATCTCGGTAGGAGCAGGGTCGACCTGCTCACCGTCGGCCGGCTCGGTCAGCAGCACCGAGTCGTGCGCGTTCGCCGCCGGAGCTACCGGGCTGAGAACGGACAGGGCTATCACCAGCACGGTGAGCAAAACGGCAGCAGCCGGGCGACGGGGTGGGGCAGAAGTCATCGAAATCTCCGATTCGTGGAGGGTGGAGGTGAAGCGGGGGTTTCTCGGGAGAACCGCGCACAGCAGTGCCGGTCGTCTCGGGGTAGGCGCGCAGACGCCGAAGGCCTCACCGGGCGCGAGCGGAGCCATCCGGTCGGGGCGTCAGGGAGTCACAGGGGTCACGGCGCCGAGGTCACAGCCGCACAGGATCTGTGCCTCAGAGGGCCAGGGGGGTCAGGGGCGGGCCGCGGCGAAGCACACTCGAGAGCAGCACTCCAAGATCGGCCGGAACGAAGACCCGGCCGAAGGCAGGGCGACCCGTCGCCGCCTGCGCGCCGATCGTGGCCGGGGCGAGGCGTTCGATCAGGACCGCGATGAGACGGTTCGTCGTCTCCTCGAGCAGAGCCCAGAAGGTCTTCTCCCCGCGGCGCAGCGCGGCAATGGTGACGACGGCGGCCAGGGCATGCGCGATCCACATCCAGCCGCCCGGCATGACGCCGGCCGAGTGCATCAGAGGGGAGGCCGACCCGTCGGCGAGGGTCACGGCTCCGTGATGGGACGCGCTCGTCATCGTCACGCCGGAGGCCCCGCCGAGACCGAACAGAACGTGCAGCAGCAGCTGGCTGACCCCGACGGAGACGGACAGTCGCGGTAGCGAGAGACTTTTGCCGGCCAGCAGCACGGACGCGATCCCCGCAAACGCGAGGGCCAGACCCACGCTCAACCAGCCGGGGGCATTGCCGCCCGCAGCCAGGTGGGAAAGGGCGGCGACGAAGACGGCGACGGATGCGGTCAGCCAGCCGCGACCGAAACGCGCCCACCTGCTCGTCATGGCTCTCCCTCGCCCCGGCTCGCCCAAGCCTGGGTCGAATCCCTGCTTGCAGCTTACCGCCCGGACCTGTGCCACGGGCCCGGGCGGGCGTGAGGCTCAGAGCGCGTTGACCGCGCCGAGCACCTTCGTCAGTGAGTCCTTGGCGTCGCCGAACAGCAGAGTCGTCTTCGGGTCGTAGAGCAGCTCGTTCTCGATGCCGGCGAAACCGGGACGCATCGACCTCTTGAGGAACACCACCTGCCGGGCCTCGCCGACGTCGAGGATGGGCATGCCGTAGATCGGTGAGCCGGGCGATGTCTTCGCGGCCGGGTTGACCACGTCGTTGGCGCCGACGACGAGGGCGACATCCGTGTTCTTGAATTCGGGGTTGACCTCGGCCATCTCCTTGAGCGCCTCGTAGGGCACGTTCGCCTCCGCGAGGAGTACGTTCATGTGCCCCGGCATGCGCCCGGCCACCGGGTGGATTGCGAAGACGACCTCGACGCCGCGCGCCTCGAGGGTGGTGGCGAGTTCGGCGATGGTGTGCTGGCCCTGCGCCACGGCGAGGCCGTAGCCGGGCACGATGACCACCCGCTGGGCGTAGTTGAGCAGCACGGCGACGTCTTCCGCGTTGGAGCTGCGCACGGGTCGGTCGCTCTGGGCGGTCGACCCGGCGGTGGAACCGCCCTTGAACGCTCCGAACAGGATCCCGTTCACGCCGCGACCCATGGCGGATGCCATCGCCCGGGTCAGGATCGTGCCGCTGGCACCCACGAGGGTGCCGGCCACCACGAGGAGCAGGTTGCCCAGCACGATGCCTGAGGCCGCGACGGCCAGGCCGGTGAAGGCGTTGAGCAGGGAGATCACGATCGGCACGTCGGCCCCGCCGACGGGGAGCACGAGCAGCGCCCCGACGAGTAGTCCCAGCACGAGCAGTGCGATGGCCCAGCCGGCCGCACCGGTGGCGACGACGAATCCGCCGGCGACGAGGGCGGCCAGGACCACGCCGCCCATCACGATTGCGAGGCCAGGGAAGATGAGCGGCCGGGAACTGATCAGACCCTGCAGCTTGCCGACGGTGACCGCGGAACCGGAGAACGAGACGGCCCCGATGAGCATCGTGAAGACCACGGCGACCTTGCTCCACGGGCTGTCGGTGCTGCCGAGTTCCAGCAGGGCGACCAGTGCCGCGGCGCCGCCGCCGACGCCGTTGAACAGCGCCACGAGCTGGGGCATCTGCGTCATCTCCACGCGCCGCGAGATGGGGGCGGCGATGGCCGAGCCCACCGCGATGGCGATGAGGATGGCCGGGATGTTCTCGATCCGGGCGGAGAGGAAGACGGTGATCACGGCCAGCAGTGCACCGGCGGCCCCGATCAGGTTGCCGCGTCGGGCGGTCTTCGGGGAGGAGAGCCCCCGCAGGGCGAGGATGAAGCAGACCGCGGCGATCAGGTAGAGCAGGCCGGTCCACTCGGGGCTGAGCAGGCTCATTTCGTCGCGTCCTTCGGGTCGGTCTTCGTCTCGGCGCCGGCCGGTTTGCGGGGGGCGAACATCTTGAGCATCCGGTCGGTCACGACGAAGCCGCCGACCAGGTTGGCGGTGGCCATCACCACCGCGAGCAGGGCGACCGCGAGCAGCCACGGCTCCAGGGTCTGTCCGGCAACGATGATGGCGCCGATCAGGATGATGCCGTGGATGGCGTTCGCGCCACTCATCAGCGGGGTGTGCAGCGTGCTCGAGACCTTCGAGACGACCTCGAAGCCGACGAAGACCGCCAGCACGACGACGGTCAGCAGGGTGATCGGATCCATCAGTGTTCTCCTGTCCCGGCGGCGGCCACAGCGGCGGCCGTCGGTTCGTGCCGGATCGTGCCGTCATGCGTCAGGCAGGCCCCGGCGACGACCTCGTCGGTGAAGTCGGGCGTCACCCGGCCATCGACGGTCATCAGGGCGAGCAAGTTGGCCACGTTCTTGGCGAAAAGCCGGGAGGCATCCGCCGGCATCGTGGAGGGAGCATCCTTCATACCGACCAGCGTCACGGAGCCGTCACCGGCCCGGGTGGGCACCAGGGTGTCCGCACCGGCGACAACACCCTCGACGTTCCCCCCGGTTTCGGCGGCCAGGTCGATCACGACCGAGCCCGGGCGCATCGCGGCCACCATGTCGTGCGTGACGAGCAGCGGGGCCGCCCGGCCGGGGATGGCCGCCGTGGTGATCATCACGTCGGCGGCGGCCACGTACGGCGCGAGAAGTTCGCGCTGGCGCACGGCACGGTCTTCGCTGAGTTCGCGGGCGTAGCCGCCCGTGCCCTCCACGGCATCCAGGTCGAGGTTCACGAAGGTACCGCCCATGGAGGTCACCTCATCGGCCGAGGCCGGTCGCACGTCGTAGCCCGACACCCGGGCGCCGAGGCGCTTGGCCGTGGCGATAGCCTGCAGTCCGGCCACGCCTGCGCCCAGCACGAGCACGCGGGCCGGCGGAATCGTTCCGGCAGCGGTCATGTAGAGCGGGAAGAAACGGGGGAAACGGATGGCCGCCTCGAGCACCACCCGGTAGCCGGAGACGAGCGACTGGGAAGTGAGCGCGTCCATCGACTGCGCGCGGGAGATGCGCGGCACCAGCTCGAGGGCGAAGGCCGTGGCGCCGGCCGCGGCCAGGGCGGCCACAGTGGCCAGCTCGGAGGCCGGCGAGGCCAGGCCGACCGTGATCGTGCCGGGGCGGAGAGTGGCCGCGAAGTCCCGGTCGAGGGGGCGGACGTGACAGTAGACGTCGAGGTCGCCCGGAGTGAGGTGCGGCACGACGGTGCCACCGGCATCCGTGTAGGCGGCGTCACTGTGACCGGACGCGTCGCCCGCACCGGTTTCGATCAGAACCTCGAGTCCGAGGGCCATGAGCTGGGTCACTGTCTCGGGAGTCGCCGCAACCCGGCGCTCACCCTGCAGACGTTCTCGTCCGATGCCGACTCTCACGCGCATGTCTCCTTCGTGGCGACCGGCCACGAGCGAGAACGGACCGTTCCGAACGCTTGCGCGGCACTTTCATCCCCGCTCGTAGCGTAGTGCGGTTCGGGTGCCGCCCGGTGTATATGACCGGGCGGCGGCGGCGCGGCTAGGCTCCCGGCACCATGTCCGCAAAGCGGGAATAGTGGCCGTGGAACGCGACCGTGACGGTGCGGGTGGGGCCGTTCCGGTGCTTGGCGACGATCAGGTCGGCCTCGCCGGCACGCGGATTGTCTTTCTCGTACGCGCTCTCGCGGTGCAGGAGGATGACCATGTCGGCGTCCTGCTCGAGCGAACCAGACTCGCGCAGGTCGGAGATGGCCGGCATCTTGTCGGCGCGCTGCTCGGGACCACGGTTGAGCTGGGAGAGGGCGATGACGGGAACCTGGAGTTCCTTGGCCATCAGCTTGAGCGCGCGGGAGAACTCACTGACCTCCTGCTGGCGCGATTCGACCTTCTTGCCCGACGTCATCAGCTGCAGGTAGTCGATGATGACCATCTTGAGGCCAACCCGCTGCTTCAGCCGGCGGCATTTGGCCCGGATCTCCACCAGGGTCATGTTGGGGCTGTCGTCGATGTAGAGCGGGGCATCGTTGATGCGGCCGCGGGTGGCGGCGATGGTGGTCCAGTCGCGCGCGTCGACCGCGCCCTTGCGCATGCTCTGCAGGGGCACGGATGCCTCGGCCGCGAGCAGACGCATCGCAATTTCGCTGCGCCCCATTTCCAGGGAGAAGAAGATGCTGGGCATGTCGTGCTTGATGGAGGCTGCCCGGGCGAAGTCGAGGGCGAGCGTGGACTTACCCAGCGCGGGACGCGCCGCCACGATGATCAGCTGTCCGGGGTGGAAGCCGTTGGTGAGCTCGTCCATGTCGGCGAAGCCGGTGGGAACACCGGTCATCTGGCCGTCTTTGAGCTTGGCGGCCTCGATCTCCTCGATCGCGGCCGTGACCGCGTCGGTGAGTGGAACATAGTCCTCGGTTTCGCTGCCGCCGGTGACGGCGTAGACCTCGGCCTGGGCGGTGTTCACCAGGTCGAGCACCTCGCCCTCACCGGAGTAGCCCATCTGGGCGATGCGGGTGCCGACCTCGACGAGGCGACGGAGGAGGGCCCGCTCGGCAACGATCGAGGAGTAGAAGCCGGCGTTCGCGGCGGTCGGCACGAGGCTCGTGAGGGTGTGCAGGTAGTCGGCACCGCCGGCCCGGGACAGTTCGCCGAGCTTGGTGAGCTCGTCGGTGACGGCGATGACGTCCGTCGGCTCGCCCTGGGCATAGAGCGACAGGATTGCATCGAAGATGATCTCGTGCTTGGGAATGTAGAAGTCCGCGGCGCGCACGGTCTCGACGACATCGGCGACGGCATCCTTGCTCAGCATCATTCCGCCGAGGGCGCTCTGCTCGGCGAGAAGGTCGTGCGGGAGCGTTCGCTCGGTGTGCCGGGCTTCCAGTCCTCCGCGCGAGTCGACCCCGCGCTTGTCGGCCAGACCCAAGTGAGAGATCGACACTTGTGCCTCCTTTAGTCGTGGTGCAGTTCTATCAGGGCCCTCCGACATCGCTGCCGGACCCTGTGCACACCTCGATTGCGGCCGCCTGCCCACCATACGGACCCGGCTCGGCGGACAACAAACCACCCTGTGGATAAGCCTGTGGAGAATCTGGGCGAAACGCCGCGTGTCTTGTGCACAAGCTGTGGAATCAACTGTGGAAAACTTAAGTTTTCTTTCGAAGAATATACGTTTGATCAGCTATTAAATCTATTCACAGCTGTGTGAAGAAAACCTGTCTAAAGTACGTGTTGAATCTTGTCGAGGTGTGGGAAAACCTGTGTACAGTCCCTCATGTTCGAGGCCGAAAATCACCCCCGGTTGGGTGTGCGGCATTGCTTAAACAGGTGTAGCGGTGGGTTCCTTTCGGAACCCACCGCTACCCGAGCGTGAAGCTGAGATGCTTACTTGGCAGCTACCACCAGCAGTGTGATGGTGGCGCTCAGTTCGTCACGAAGACGAACCGTTGCCTGGTGCTCACCGGTCATCTTGATCGGGCTGAGCTCGATCTTGCGCTTGTCAAGGGCGCCGAGACCGGCTGCGGCAACTGCATCCGCAACATCCGTGGTCTTGACGGAGCCGAAGAGACGTCCGCCTTCGCCGGCCTTGACGACCAGCTTGACCTTGGCGTTCTCGAGTGCAGCCTTGAGGGCCTGCGCGTCTTCGAGGGTGGCGTGCTCGCGGGCTACGCGAGCGGCCTTGATCTGCTGAATCTGCTTCTCGCCACCGCGAGTCCAGGAAACAGCGAATCCCTGCGGGTAGAGGTAGTTACGGGCGTACCCGTTCTTGACCTCGACGATGTCACCGGGTGCACCGAGGCCGGAGACCTCGTGCGTCAGAATGATTTTTGACATGAGGTGTCCTACCTGCCTGAACCGGCGTAGGGCAGCAGCGCCATTTCGCGAGCGTTCTTAACGGCGCGGGCGATGAGACGCTGCTCCTGAACGGAAACACCGGTGATGCGACGGGCGCGGATCTTTCCACGCTCGGAGATGAACTTGCGGAGGGTGGGGACATCCTTGTAATCGATGACACCAACCCGGATCGACTTCGCGGGAGCGGCGTTCTTGCCACCCTTTGCACCGCGGAGCGGCTTGCGGCGGTCGCCGCTCGACTTTCCAGCCATGATTTCCTTACTTTCTAAAAGAAGTGTTTTTCAGCCGACAGCCTGAAAGGCTCGGCTTAGAAGGGTGTCTCGTCGCTGAAGTTTCCCGGAGTGTTCCAGACATCTCCGCCGGTGTTCGCGGCGGGGGCGCTGGCAGCCCAGGGCTCGTCGTTTCCGGCAACGGCAGGTGCGCCGCCGCCACGAGGAGAAGACGATGACTGCGCTCGAGTGAGCTGAGCGGTGGCGTATTTCAGCGAAGGACCGATTTCGTCGATCTCGAGCTCCATGCTCGTTCGCTTCTCGCCTTCCTTCGTCTCATACGAACGCTGCTTGAGACGCCCGGAAGCGATGACACGGGTACCCTTGGTCAGCGAACCAGCCACGTGCTCGGCGAATTCACGCCAAACGCTCGCGCGCAGGAAGAGCGACTCGCCATCTTTCCACTCACTGGTCGCGCGATCGAAATTGCGCGGAGTGGATGCGATGGTGAAGTTGGCAACCGCCAGCCCGTTCTGCGTGTAACGCAGCTCCGGATCGCTGGTGAGGTTGCCCACCACGGTAATTACGGTCTCGCCGGCCACGGGCTACTTGTCGCTTGCCTTGTCGGCGGACTCGACCGGGGCGGCGACAGCTTCTGCCGTGGCAGGAGCGTCGGCAGCCGGGGCTTCGACCTTGGCCGGAGCAGCCTTGACCGCGGCGGCAGCAGCTGCCGATGCGGGCTTCACGGACGCGGCGACCTTGGCGGTCGGGGCGGCAGCGGCGGCTTCAGCCTTCGCAGCGATTACCTTCGGGTTGGCTGCCTTGCGGGCGGCCTTCTCGGCGGCAAGCTTGCTTGCGACGGCAACCTGGGCGATGCCCTCTTCTGCGCGAAGAACCTTGGTGCGCATGACGGCTTCCGACAGCTTCAGCTGGCGGTCGAGCTCGGCCGTGGCAGAAGCGTTCGCGGTGAAGTCGACAACGGCGTAGATGCCTTCGGACTTCTTGTTGATCTCGTAGGCGAGACGGCGGCGACCCCAAACGTCAACCTTGTCAATGGTTCCACCATCGTTGCGAACAACGTTGAGGAACTTGTCAAGGCTGGGAGCTACGGTGCGCTCATCGATCTCGGGATCAAGGATAACCATCAACTCGTACTGATGCATGACTAACCCACCTCCTTCGGACTAAACGGCTGCAGAATCTCTGCAACAGGAGGGTTGTGCATGTGTCGAAAGCGGAGGCCGGGAATCCGGCGCACAGACAACCTGCCAAGACTACCGGAAGTGGCAGCCCTCCGCCACCACCCCCGCCCACGTACCCGTTTGGCACACTCTCTGCCGCGGCGGCCGCCGCCGCGAGAGTCGCCGAATGTGCCGATCATCGCCGCTCTACCGGCGATTCTGGGCACGACCGGCGACATTCGCTTCTCCGACAAGACGTTTCCCTGGTTCGGGACGCAACCCGGCGGCCAGAAGGAGCCTGTGCAGGCTCTCCCGGTGCAGCGCTACCGCCCAGATCCATCGCGCCATTCCGTGCCCGGTCCCGCGGAGCCGGTCCTCGCGGAGCTTTTCCGACCAAACGACTTCTTCAATGGTCCGCCCGCCCATGAAGGCATCCCTCGTGTATTTGACTTTGCCGTCGAATTCGCCGAGGAGGCGGAGCGTGCGGGTCTCCTGTTTCTGTACCCACCGGAAGTCCGTGATGTCTTCCTGCCTATCGTCGTGCACGAAGGAGACTTGCAGTTCAGGGGGCGGGAATCCGCACAGGTGAATCTGTCCCCGGCTGAGGGACTCGCCCACCGAACCCGAACGATTGTCGCAGAAGACAATGGCGATCCGAGCGGTTCGTGCCCCACGCGTGGGGCCGTCGGAGTCGAGTCGATCGAGCAGGCCGTCGCGGTCGATCCCGAACGCAGCCCGGCCATTCGGCAGGATGAACTGAGGTTTCGTTCCCAGATCGAGCGCGGCGACTGCTGACAGGAATCCCACCGTTCGCGCAATATCGATCAGGGTGCGCAGGAGACTCGTGACAAACATCCCATCGATCTCCACGACATCCTCGTCGGGCAGTCGGTCGTGGTGCCAGGTCACCCCGTTCTTCGAGTGCACGCCGGATTTACCGGCCGCCATGAGGTGGACCTCGTCAGGCCATCGTCCGATGATGGGCAGGCCCCACAGAACAGCAGCCGATTGGTGGGAATAGACGGGCTGAGACTTCCTGGTGGCCCCCACAGCGCGCATACGCAGGAAGTACCGATCCCGATCACTGATCGTGTCCCAGCCGGTCGCGTCGACGGTAACGCCACGCCGCAGGCGAACCGCTTGACCGGAGTCGACCAACCGCTGGACAGGGCGCCCATCGTTGCCGAGAAGCCGAGCGTCACGACCGAGGTGCAGTGGCCGCCAGTCATGCGAGGAGTCGGGATTCATGGCCCCATGCTGGTGGGGCGGCCCCCTTGCTCCGATCGCAATGGGGGCTCCTGTGGCCCAGATCGGCGGCGGACGACCTGTGGAGGGATAGTCCAACATCCGCTCGCGCAGTTCCACTGCTTCTCGAATGTCGCCGGTTCAACCGAGAGTCGCCACCCGCGTGGCTACTCTCGGCACAAACAGCGAGCGTCGTCGGAACAGCAGCGCCGAGGAGCCCGCAGAACACACCTACTGAGCGCGCTCGGCCCACCAGACGGTCAAGCGGCGGGTGGCCTCGTCTTCGCCGAGCGGCCCGTCATCCAGCCTTTGCTCGAGCAGGTAGCGGTAGGCCTCGCCGACCTCGCGGCCCGGACCCACGCCGAGGACGGCCATGATCTGCTCACCGTCGAGATCGGGGCGCACCGCCGCCATCTCCTCCTGCTCGTTCAGCTCCTTGATGCGCTGTTCCAGGTCGTCGTAGGCGAAGCCGAGCCGGTCCGCCTTGCGGCGGTTGCGGGTGGTGACGTCCGCGCGGGTCAGGATGTGCAAGCGCTCCAGCTGGTCGCCGGCGTCCCGCACGTAGCGCCGCACCGCCGAGTCAGTCCAGGCACCCTCGGTGTAGCCGAAGAAGCGCAGGTGGAGCTCGATCAGGCGTGCCACGGCGGCGGTAGTCTCGTTGTCGAACCGCAGCGCCCGCAGCCGCTTCTTCGCCAGCTTCGCACCGACCAGGTCGTGGTGGTAGAAGCTGACCACGCCGCCCGGCTCGAGCTTGCGCGTCGCGGGCTTGCCGATGTCGTGCAGCAGCGCCGCCAGGCGCACGATCAGGTCGGGGCCGTCGAAGCCGCCGCGGGACCTCTCGTAGCCGATGGCCTGGTCCAGCACCGTCAGAGTGTGCTGATAGACATCCTTGTGGTGGTGGTGCTCGTCAACCTCGAGCCGTAGGGCGGGGATCTCCGGCAGCACCCGGGTGCAGAGACCGGAGTCCACCAGCAGCTCGATCCCGACATGCGGGTTGTCCGCGCGCAGCAGCTTCGTGAGCTCATCGCCGATGCGTTCGGCCGAGATGTTAAGGATGCGATCGGCCATCGCTTCCATCGCTTCCGCGGTGTCGACATGGAGGGAGAATCCGAGCTGGGCGGTGAACCGGGCCGCCCGCATCATGCGGAGAGGATCGTCGCCGAAGGAGATCTCCGGGGAGATCGGCGTGCGCAGAACGCCGGCCAGGAGGTCGTCGATGCCGTTCGCAGGGTCAACCAAAGTCAGCCCCGGCAGCCGCAGAGCCAACGCGTTCACCGTGAAATCACGGCGCAGCAGATCGTCCTCCAGGCGGTGGCCGAAGACGACTTCGGGTTTGCGCGTCTGACCGTCGTAGCTGTCAGAGCGGTAAGTCGTGATCTCCACCTTCTCGCCGGCGACCTGGGCCCCGATCGTGCCGAAAGCACGGCCGATGTCCCAGTGGGCATCCGAGATCGGCTTCACGATCTGCAGGATCTGGTCCGGCGTGGCATCGGTGGTGAAATCGAGGTCGTTGATCGGCCGGTCGAGGAAGGCGTCGCGGACCGGTCCGCCGACGAGGGCCAGTTCATACCCGGCCTTCAGGAACGCGGTCGCCAGGCGGGAAACGGTCGGGGTGGCAGCCAGGTCGCCCAGCCGCTTGAGGGCTGTCGCAACGCTCTGCATGCCTCCATGTTAGTTGCTGGACCTGCGTCGGCTGCCCCGGTGCGGCGTGATCCCGGCGTCGAAGCCGTAGAATCCCCTACATGGTGGCCGAGTCTGTTCTTAAGCATCGGCCCGCGCTCCCCGGAGCGATCCGCGGCGTCTGGTCACGCACGAGGAGGCCGCTCGGCGTCCTCCTGATCGGACTTCTGGCCGGGGCTGTGCCGGTCGCCGCCGCCGGTCTGCCCGCATCCGCATCCGTCACGGCGCCCGCTTTCACGGCCGCGCAGCCCCCCGCCGCCGTGTCCGCCAATGCGGTCACCCTGCACGTGGCCCCCACAACTCTGGAGCCCCTGAAGGCCGGCCAGGACCTGACCGTCACCGTCACCGTCCAGAACGCGACCCCGGACACCATCTCTCCCGGGACTATCGACCTTTTCCTCGCGGAGCGGGCCCTGATCAGCCGCAACGCCCTCAACAACTGGCTCGATCCCGAGAAGAACAGAAAATCCGGCGACCTCATGCTGAGCCAGCCCATGACCGCGTCCATCCAGCCGGACAGCACCGAGATCTTCACCATTGCGGTTCCGGCCGACGCCGTGGGCCTCACCAGCGGCAACGCCTGGGGAGCCCGCGGCATCGCGGCCACCCTGAGTACGGGCGACAGGGTTCGCGCCGAGGGCCGGGGCACCTTCGTCTGGTACTCCGATGAAGAGGTCACCCCCGTCAACGTGTCGCTGATCATGCCGATCACGGTCCCGGCTCAATCGGCCGGCCTGATCACGTCGAAGGCCCTCGAGACGTTCACGGCTCCGACCGGTGTTCTCAGCCGCCAGCTCGACGGCGTGGTCGGTCGAGCGGTCACCATCGCCATCGACCCGTTGATCATCGCCTCCATCCGAATCCTCGGCTCGGCGGCACCGCCCAGCGCGATCGCGTGGCTGAACCGGCTGGACCAGGCTCCGAACGATATATTCCCGCTCAGCTATGCAGATGCCGACCTCGCCCTGCAATCTCAGGCCGGAGCCGAGCTGCTGCTCACTCCGACCACGTTCGACCAGGCGATCGACCCGGCCCTGTTCACCCTGACGGACCAGGCGGGGTCACCGACCGCCGACCCCGGTACCCAGTCAGGGTCTGAAACGACCGTGCCCTCGGCGGACCCGGCCACACCACCGACCGACGGCACACCACCGTCCATGGAAGAGTTGCTCGCCTGGGAATATAGCGCCACAGACATCGGCTGGCCGACCGAGGGCGCCGTCGCGAATACCGACCTCGATCTCTTCACGGCCAGTGGCCTCACCACGACGATCCTCGGCGGTTCGAACGTATCCGGTGCTGCCGGTGACTTCACCCCCAACGCCCCCCTTGCTCTCGGTACCGGCAACGGGCTGGGCCTGGTCGTCGACGACCCTCTCGCTACCGCGCTGCGTACCGCCGCGTCCGCATCAACGGATGACGCGTGGCGAGAAGCCATGTCGCGGGTCAGCTCGCAGCTGGCGGTCGTCTCGGCCGAGCGTCCCGGAACCGCCCGCACCCTCCTGGCCACTTTCGCCCGCGGCTGGCCGCCCAGCGCGGACCGACTCACCGAGACCATCGACGCTCTGGCCGGGCTCCCGTGGTTCGCGCCGTCCACGCTGACGGAGCTGCGGGCATCCGTCCCCGCCGAAGACGTGGACTTCGACAGTCAGGCCGAACCGGCCGATCGCGTGGCCCTGGCCGGCGAACTCCTCAAGCGCGAGACCGCGGTCACCGCCTTCTCCTCAACGCTGTCCGACTCGGCCGTCGTCACAGGCACGCAGCGACTGGACCTGATGGCCCTCCTGTCCAACTCCTGGGCGAGCCAGAAGGCCGGCTGGATGGATGCCGTTGGCACCAGCCTGGCGGAATCCTCGACACTGCTGGGCTCCATCACGGTCGCAACCAAAGGTCCCATCAACGTGGTCGGCAGCCAGGTCGACATCCCGGTGACCCTGGACAACGCCCTGAACCAGGCGGTGACGGTGATGGTGCGGGTCGTCCCCTCCAACGGACGACTCCTGGTCGGCGACGCGGTGGAGTCCACCATCGAGGCCCAGTCCGCCCGCACCGTGACCATTCCGGTGACGGCCGCAGTGGGAAACGGAGCCGTTACCCTGCGCGTGACCCTGCTCACCCCGGCTGGAACGGTCATCTCGGAGCCGGCCCTCATTCCGATCAACGTGCGCGCGGACTGGGAGGGCCTCGGCTCCCTCCTCTTTGCCGCGTTCGTGGTTCTGTTCTTCGGCTTCGGCGTATGGCGCAACATCCTGCGCCGCCGGCGCGAACGCAGCGAACCGGTGATCGAGGACACGCCTGAAACAGACCCGGGAAGCGTCACGGAACCCGCCACCGGAGCCACCGAAGAACCCGAAGAACCCGAAGAACCCGAACCCATGCCCGCAGACGCGGCGCCCACCCCGCTGAGCCCCGCCAGTGCCTCAGACGCCCCGACGGAGCCCCGTGCCTAAGACCGACAGCATCGGCCGGGCGAGCGCGTTCCTGGCCTCCGGAACCATCGTTTCGCGCATCCTCGGCTTCGTGAAGCTGATCGTGCTCGCCGGAGTGATCGGCCAGGTCGGTCAGAGCACCAACGCTTTCGCCGTGGCGAATCAACTACCGAACACGATCTACGTCATCGTGGCCGGTGGTGTTCTGACGGCCGTCCTGGTGCCGCAGATCGTGCGCGCCAGCCTGCATGCCGACGGCGGCACGGCCTACATCAACAAGCTCCTCACGCTGTCCCTGGTCATCCTCGCCGCGACGACCATCGCAGCCACCGCACTCGCTCCCGTGCTGACCCTGCTCTACGGGTCCAACATGAAGCCGGAATCGCTGGCCCTCGCCACGGCGTTCGCGTTCTGGTGCCTGCCGCAGATTTTCTTCTACGGCCTCTACACAGTGCTGGGTGAGGTTCTCAACGCCCGCAAGTCCTTCGGACCGTTCACCTGGGTCCCCGTGCTCAACAACGTCGTTGCCATCGCGGGCCTGCTCATATTCTCCGCGCTCTACGGCGCCGACCCGAACGGCGCCCGGCTGGCCACCGAGTTCACGCCCGCGATGATAGCCGTGCTGGCCGGGAGCGCAACGCTGGGAGTCGTGCTGCAGGCGGTCGTGCTGTTCTATTTCTGGCACCGCATCGGCCTGCGCTTCCGCCCCGACTTCCGCTTCCGCGGCGTCGGTCTCGGTGTGGCGGGACGGATGGCGAGCTGGACCTTCGGGATGCTGCTGCTGACCACGCTGGCGGGCATAGTGGAGACGCGGGTGGTCACCCTCGCCGGCGACTCCGATGCCTCGGTTGCCGCGCTCAACACGGCCTGGCTCATCTTCATGCTTCCGCATTCGGTGATCACCGTGTCGGTCGCCACCGCCTACTTCACCCGGATGAGCGAGCACGCCTCAGTGGGGAAGCTGGCTCTGGTCAGAACGGATGCCTCCTCCGCCATCCGCGGCACCACCCTCATCATCGTGCTCGCGTCCGCCGTCATCGCCGTCTGCGCCTACCCGTTCGCCCGGGTCTTCGTCGCCCCGTACGACCAGGTGCAGAGCATCGGCAACGTCATCATCGCCTACGTGCTCGGCCTCGTTGCGTTCTGCGTCCTGTTCGTCGTGCAGCGCACCTTCTACGCACTCGGCGACACCCGCACGCCGTTTTTCTTCACCCTGTTCCAGGTGACGCTGGTCATCACCGGCGTGCTGGCCTGCGCACTCCTGCCGAGCGCCTGGATCGCCGCGGGCGTCGCACTCACGGTGACCGTGTCCGGCATCGCGCAGGCCCTGCTGGCCGCGTGGCTGCTGCGCGGGCGGCTGGGCGGCATCGACGGCCGGCGCATCCTGCGCAGCCTGGTCACGTACTCCGTCGCGGCCGTGCCGGCGATCACGGCCGGCGTTCTCCTCCTGCTCGCGCTCGGCGGCATCCAGGAGGCCGGATTCGCGCTGTCCGGGAAGCTCCCGGCCATCCTCTCCATGGTGATCATCGGCCTGGTCATGTCAGCTGTGTACGTCGGACTGCTGGTCCTCATGCGTACCAACGAGCTCCGCGGCTTCATCGACCCGCTGGTCGACCGCATCCGTCGCCGCTGATCAGTCCGTCGCTGATCGGTCCCCAGCCGGCACGGAATAGCATCCGATTAGGATGTGTTGTATTCGGCAGCGAGGCAATCGGGCTCGCTTCCCCCACAATCTGAAGGAGTTTACGCGTGCGTCAGATCATCATCATCGGCTCCGGACCGGCCGGTTTCACGGCCGCGATCTATGCCGCCCGGGCGAACCTGAAGCCGCTTCTGATCGCCAGTTCGGTCGAGGCCGGCGGCGAGCTGATGAACACGACCGAGGTGGAGAACTACCCGGGCTTCCCCGACGGTGTTCAGGGCCCCGAGCTGATGGCCAAGATGCAGGAGCAGGCCGAGCGGTTCGGCACCGAGGTCGTCTACGACGACGTCACCGAGCTCGAGTTGTCCGGCGACACCAAGACGATCACCCTGGGCAGCGGCGAGAAGCACGAAGCCCTCGCCGTGATCTTCGCCACCGGCTCCGCCTACCGCAAACTCGGCCTGGACGACGAAGAGCGCCTGTCCGGCCGCGGCGTGTCCTGGTGCGCCACCTGCGATGGGTTCTTCTTCAAGGAGAAGACCATCGCCGTCATCGGCGGCGGCGACTCCGCCATGGAGGAGGCCACCTTCCTCACCCGCTTCGCCAGCAAGGTCTACGTCGTGCACCGGAAAGACACCCTGCGGGCCTCCAAAATCATGCAGGAGCGTGCGTTCGCCAACCCCAAGATCGAATTCGTCTGGAATTCCCAGGTGGTCGGCATCACGGGCACGGATGCCGTCGACGGCCTGGTCCTGCGCAACACCGTCTCAGGCGTCGAGACTTCGCTCCCCCTCGGCGGAATCTTCGTGGCCATCGGCAACGACCCGCGCACCCATCTCGTGCACGACAAACTCGACCTGACCCCCGAGGGCACCATCGCCGTCGCCGGCCGCAGCTCCAAAACCAGCCAGACCGGGGTTTTCGCCGCCGGTGACGTCATCGACCCTACCTACCGCCAGGCCGTGACCGCCGCAGCATCCGGAACCGTCGCTGCCCTCGACGCGGAACACTACCTGGCCTCGCTTCCCGAGGAACTGCTGGCCAGTGCCAGCGAACCCGCACTCGCGTAACCCGTAACCCGTAACCCGTAACCCGCACTCGCACTCGCGTAACCCGTAACCGAACCCACCACACCCCTCACTCAAGGAGTAACCACATGTCTGCACGCGCCGTCACTGACGTCACCTTCGACCAGGAAGTCATCAACAACGAGAAGACCGTGCTGGTGGACTTCTGGGCGGAATGGTGCGGCCCGTGTCGCGCCGTCAGCCCGATCCTCGACCAGATCGCCACCGAGAACGCCGACAAGCTCGACATCGTCAAGCTGAACGTCGACGACTTCCCGGCGCTGGCCGCCAAGTACCAGATCACCTCCATCCCGGCGATGAAGGTGTTCCAGAAGGGCGAGGTCGTCAAGACCGTCATCGGCGCCAAGCCCAAGGTTGCCCTCGAGAAGGATCTGGCCGCCTACCTGGCCTAAGCATCCCTGTCTCCGCGGAGGCCCTGACCCGCCCGGCTCACGCCGGGCGGGTTTTTCGGGATTCGGGACGGGTAGCACCGACCCCATACGATTGAACCCTGACCAGATCGGAAGTGACGTGACAGCGCAGCGCTCCCCCCAGACCGGCAACAACCTCGACCCGTGGTACCACCACTACGCCGAGCGGGCCGCAGGGTTGCGCGCCTCCGAGGTCAGGGCCCTCTTTGCCGTCGCCTCCCGCCCTGAAGTCGTCTCCTTGGCCGGCGGTATGCCCTTCGTGGCCGCCCTGCCGCCCGACCTGGTCATCAATGCCATGGACCGGGTGATGCGCCAGCAAGGCCCTGTGGCCCTCCAATACGGCTCCGGTCAGGGCGTTCCCGTTCTGCGGGAGCAGATCCTTGAGGTCATGGCGCTCGAAGGCATCCGTGCGCACGCCGATGATGTCGTCGTGACGACCGGGTCGCAGCATGCTCTCGAACTTGTCAGCAAGCTCTTCCTCGACCCCGGCGACGTGGTGCTCTCGGAGGGCCCCAGCTACGTCACCGCCATGGTCATCTTCAAGTCCTACCAGGCCGAGGTGGACCATGTGGCCATGGACGAGCACGGCCTGATCCCCGAGGCGCTCCGCCAGCACATCCAGCGTCTGCAGAACGCCGGCAAGACGATCAAGATCCTTTACACGATCCCGAACTTCCACAATCCGGCCGGGGTAACCCTCAGCTGGGCCCGTCGCCTCGAGATACTCGAGATCGCCCGGGCGAACGACATCCTGGTGCTGGAGGACAACCCCTACGGGTTGCTCTACTTCGACCAGCCGGCACCGGATGCGATGCGCTCGGTCGAGGACGACGGCGTCGTCTACCTGGGCACGTTTTCCAAGACCCTCGCTCCGGGCTTCCGGGTGGGTTGGGCCCTGGCACCGCACGCCATCCGGGAGAAGCTGGTGCTCGCCAATGAGGCCGCGGTGCTCTCCCCCAGCTCATTCAGTCAGCTGGTCATTTCCGAGTACCTGGCGACGGCCGATTGGAAGGGACAGATCAACACCTTCCGCGGGGTCTATCACGAGCGAAAGAACGCACTTCTGGGCGCCCTCGATGACTACCTGCCCGATCTCACCTGGACAAATCCCAACGGTGGCTTCTACGTCTGGGTCACTCTGCCGGAGGGTCTGGACTCGAAGGCCATGCTGCCGCGCGCGGTCAAGGAACTCGTGGCCTACACGCCGGGCACCGCCTTCTTCGCCGATGGGGACGGGCACCGCAATATGCGCCTCTCGTTCTGCTACCCCACTCCAGAGCACATCCGGGTCGGGGTCCGTCGTCTCGCGACCGTCCTCCGCGACGAGCTCGACCTGCTCGAGACCTTCGCCGGCACCGGTTCCCTGAACCCGCTGCGTGAAGACGGCCGCTTCAACTCCCCACCTCCCGACATTTCGTAGTTTGTCCCGCGCCATCCACACCAGCCAGAGCAAGGAAAATCCCTGATCATGAGCAATTTTTTGCCACTTGACATCGTTGTTCTTGCGGGTGGGATCTCGCACGAACGCGACATCTCACTGCGTTCCGGTCGCCGAGTGGCGGATGCCCTGACGAGCCTGGGCCACACCGTCACCGTGCTGGACCCGCAGTCCGGCCTGCTGTCCGATCTGACCGACCGAAAGCCCGACGTCATCTGGCCGGTCGTGCACGGGGCCACCGGTGAGGACGGCGCACTGCTGGACCTACTGGAAACCACCGGTATTCCTCACGTCGGCTCGCGCGGTGGCCCTGCCCGCCTCGCCTGGTCGAAGCCGATCGCCAAGGAGCTCGTGCGCCGGGCCGGGTACGCCACCCCCGACTCGATCGCCCTCTCCACCGAAACGTTCCGGGATCTCGGTGCCGCCAGTGTGCTCAAGCACCTTCTCAATGCCCTGCCCACGCCCCTCGTAGTGAAGCCGGCCGAGGGCGGCTCGGCGCAGGGCGTCAGCATCATCGACTCCCCCACCGGGCTGCCCCGCGCCATGGTCGACGCCTACACCTACGCCTCCGTCGCCCTGGTGGAGGAGAAGGTGGCAGGCACCGAACTTGCGGTCACCGTCATCGATATCGGAGACGGCCCCGTGGCCCTGCCCGCCGTGGAGATCGTGCCCATCGACGGTGTCTACAGCTTCGAGGCGCGGTACAACGCCGGTGACACGCTCTTCTACACGCCGGCCCGGATCCACGCCAAGATCGCAGACCTTGTCGCGGCGACCGCGGTCGCCATCCACGAGTTGCTCGGCCTGCGTCATCTCTCGCGGATAGATCTGATCGTGGACCCGGACGGTGTACCGTGGTTTTTGGAAGCGAATGTGCTCCCCGGCCTGACGGAGACCTCCCTGGTGCCCCAGTGCATCGAGGCTTCCGGCCAGTCACTCGGCGCCGTCTACGACGCCCTCGCCCGTGCGGCCATCGCCGACTCCTGATCCCTTTTCCGAGGCCATGTTTCACGTGAAACACGATCTAACCTCGCACTGGTCGAGCGTGTCGAGCTCCCCCACCTAACACTTTGCGCTCGCCCCTACCGCCAGTCCGCCCGGCCGCCCGCTGGCCGAGCCACCGGTCGTCGATCCTGGCGAGACCCCACGCCCGCTCGAGCCGCCGGTGCACCGTCCCGCCAGTGCTCGGCCCCGCCGGTGCTCGGCCCCGCCGGTGCTCGGGCCACCGGTAGTCGAGCCTGTCGAGACTCCCACCCACACACGCACCTCGGGCCACCGGTGGTCGAGCCTGTCGAGACCCCCAAGCCCACAATTGCCGAGTACATCCACTGCGTCGCATATCGCAGAACCTGTGACGAAACCCACCACACTCCCATCCCCACCTCCTCCCCACACGCCCCCAAGCCACAGACCTTCCCACAAATCCACACAACCTCAACGCCATGCCAGCATCAACGACATGCCCTATATGTACATCCTCGAATGCGCAGACAACTCCTACTACGTCGGCAGCACCTGGAACATCGAACGCCGCCTATCTCAACACAACGCCGGGGGGGCGCAGAATACACGCGCACACGTCACCCAGTGCGCCTCCTCTACGTGGAGGAGTACCCGATGATCGAAGATGCGTTTGCGCGAGAGAAACAGGTTCAAGGATAGGGCCGCCGGAAGCGTCGGTCTCTCATGGAGGGGCGCACCGCGAAACTTCCTCAATTGAGCCGCACGGCGCGACCGAGGGATCCCAACACACAGAACATCACACAGGCCTGATCAATCGGTCTACTCATGAGATACGCACTTACCGCGCGCAAGCCGCCTGGACCATCGTGGGCACCCCCTCGAGCATTCGGACGACGACCCATGTCGCCTCCCCCACCGCCGACCGGCCGCGTTCAGGCGATGTATATCGACCCATCGTTTCACGTGAAACATTGTCAGCACTAGCCACGCGGATACCGCCTCACACCCACCACGCTCCGTTACGACGCATGAAAAGCGGATGCCGATGCTGAATGGTCCCTCTCTCCCCCACCGATCTGGCCATTCCTACAGCCTGTTCCAATTCACCATTCTCGTAGCGATCGCAGCGGATCGATTTTTGCTGGCGAACCTGGGCCTCACTATCGGGCCGACATTCCGACAGTAAAGCGGAGATGTGTCGTCCATTGATCGGGCGGGACGGAACTCTGCTCCAGAACGAATGTATCCGAGCCGCACGAATACATCCAGCGGGACCACACCACGCTCACCAGGCGATGGATTGCCCCTCATGACCGACACGTCTCGCCTTTGTTTCACGTGAAACGGCCACTTAGTGCAGTTCACCCAGAGTAACCGGCTACATTGCCTAGCACGAAGGACTGAACTGCACGGCAGTTTCGGTCTGTGAGCCTGGCCTGCCGACAAATCACCATCACGAGCACGGGCAGCCACCCGCGTCACAGCCGGGCGGCGGCGTAGCCAACAGGGCGCGCCCCTATAGACGGCTTTCGAGAATGGAGGCCTGTCAACCGTTACGTCACAGTAACTAGGTGAGGTTTTGGAGGGTGTCACGCTCGGCGCTAATGCGCCCGCACTGTGTCGAGTCGCGCACGCCTAGGGCGAAAGCTCGATGATGTTTCACGTGAAACACATACTTGAAGCCCGTACGGTCCAGACAAGTTCGATCACCGGGCGGCGTGACGAACAGCTCGTCCAGATAAAATTGACCACCGCAGGAGTAACGCTCAGCCGGCCTCGAGAAGCCCGACTAGCGCAGGAGGATTCAGAGCGGGTCACGACGGGCTCGTGAACTGAAATGGTGGCGGGCGACCGTGACATGTCGCCGATACATGTGCGTTTCCGCAGTTGAGAGCCGCATATTCGCACGAGCTGCGACCCATGCAGGTGGGTCGTCGAGCCCCGGGCGGACCTGGTTCGGATCGGCCTTCGACGCCCGCACTGAACTCTGAACACGGCCGGACCTGCGCCAGCGACATCACCCCGAAATCACTCGATGCTTGGACCCCCGGAATCTACTTCCGGCTCAGGGGCGCGGGAAAGCATCGCGTCCTCTGAATAAAGAGTATCGAGAGGAACGACCACCGCAGTTGATCTCACAGATCTCAGCCCGAACGGACTGCAGGCCCATGAGATCGAGTCCCAACAGACTCGAACAGCACGGGCGGGATGCAACTATATGAACCGGGGCCGGCAGGAGCGCGCTGGGCGAGCCTGTCGATACCCCGAAACCCCGAGACCTCAGCATCGTGCGCATCACGGAAACTGACCTGGTTGCAAGAGGTGTCCGGTGGGTGGCAAATGATCGCCACTTCGGACTAATCGTCTCGGCCCGAGGTCTGCACTCGGAATTCGATGTGTGGCGACGGTTGAGGGTGACCCCACCCAGATTGCGGAGAATTTCGCTTCAAAAAGGGCCGAATTTAGGAATTCCGGCCAGCCGCACTGAGGCTTAGGATGCGTCCTGACGACGTCTAATTAGCTGCTTTTCGTCGTATTCCGACAGGTGGAATCGATGATGACGTCAATCCCCTCCTGGCTTCAAAATGAAAGTGGCAATGCGGCGACGCGTAAGACTACTTGCGAGATAGTAAGTAGCGGGTCTCGACAGGCCCGACCACCGAGACAAGGGATGCGACTGGGCTCAGGACACTAGTGTCTCGACAAGGTCGCCCGGCCGAACCGTGAATTTCGACTGCCTCGACCACCGGGGTTTGACCATTCGGGGAGAAGATCCGGTCGAACATCGCGACCCCGCCCAACAATGTTTCACGTGAAACACGGGTCTGGAGGCGGTGCCAGGGTGTTCAGGCTCGACCACCGGGCTGCCGGGTGGCAGTGCTGTGCACGGTTGAGTTAGCTGGCTCCGAAGCCGGGCTCGCCGATCACACCGAGGATCCGATTCAAGTCACTAATCGTGGCAAAATCAACCTTGATCTGGCCTTTTCTTGCCCCGAGATGGATCTTCACGCGGGTATCGAGACGATCGCCGAGGTGCTCGGCAATCTCGTCGAGGTGTCCCTGTCGACGTCCACCGGTCGGCCTGACCGGCGCGACACGCGGCTGGGTCGAGGCCGCGGCCTCCGCCGCGCGAACGGAGAGATCCTCGTCAACGATCTTGTCGGCCAGCTTGAGCATGCCCGCCTGATCGCCAACGGAAAGAATCGCCCGGGCATGCCCGGCTGACAGTACGCCCGCGGCGACGCGCAGCTGCACGGCATCGGGGAGCTTCAACAGACGGATGGTGTTCGTGATCTGCGGCCGCGACCGTCCGATCTTCAGCGCCAGTTCCTCCTGGGTGATGCCGAAGTCAGCCAGCAGCTGCTGATAGGCCGACGCCTCTTCCAGCGGGTTGAGCTGGGCGCGGTGCAGGTTCTCCAGGAGCGCATCACGCAACATGTCGACATCCGCTGTTTCACGGATGATCGCCGGAATAGTGTCGAGGCCGGCGACCTTGGTAGCGCGGAGCCGACGCTCCCCCATCACCAGTTCGTACTTACCTGGCTGCTCCACGATTGATCGCACCACGATGGGCTGCAGGACACCGACTTCCTGGATGCTGTGCACCAGCTCGGCTAGGTCGGACTCGTCGAAGTTGTTCCGCGGTTGAACGTGGTTCGGCACGATGTCGCTGGGATTGAGGTGAGCCAGGCGCGCACCGGGAACCGGGAGCAGTCCACCGGTCTCGTTCGGGCGCACCGAATCGGCGTAGGGGAAGAACACGTCGACTGGACGTGCCTGTGTCGGGTCGTCCTGAATGGGGATGAGTGCACCGATCCCTCGGCCGAGGCCAGTCCGCTTAGCAGCCATTAGAGCTCAACTCCTGTCTTGGGGGCGCCTCGGCGGGCGATCTCTGCTGCCGCTTCGAGGTATGAGAGCGAACCGGCCGAGTTGAGATCGTAACTGATGACGCTCTGACCGTAGCTCGGAGCCTCGGAAACGCGCACAGAGCGGGGAATGAGGGTGTTCAGCACCTGTTTGGGAAAGTGCTCACGCACGTCCTGGGCCACGTGATTGGCCAGATTGGTGCGGCTGTCATACATCGTGAGCAGGATCGTGGAGACCGCGAGATCCGGATTCAGGTGCTTCTCGATCAACTCAATGTTCTTCAGTAGCTGGCTGAGCCCCTCAAGAGCGTAGTACTCGCATTGAATCGGAATCAGAACCTCGCGGGCGGCGACGAACGCATTGATCGTAAGGAGCCCCAGAGACGGCGGGCAGTCGATGAAGACATAATCATACGGGTCATCCATCGACTTGAGGTGCTGTTCCAGGGCGCGATTGAGACGCTGCTCACGGGCAACCAGGGAGACCAATTCGATTTCCGCACCCGCAAGGTGAATGGTGGCCGGCACACAGAACAACGAGCCGAACTCCGGGCTGGCCTGGACAACACCCGCCATCTCCAGGTCGTTGACTATCACGTCGTACACGCTGAGGGTCTCGGCGCGGTGCTCGACGCCCAGCGCCGTGGAGGCGTTCCCCTGAGGGTCCAGGTCGATCACCAGAACGCGCGCGCCCTGCCGTGCCAACGCTGCCGCCAGGTTGACCGCAGTCGTGGTCTTGCCGACGCCGCCCTTTTGGTTGGATATGGTGATGACGCGTGTCTTCTCCGGCTTCGGCAGCTTGTCGGAGGCGATACGCTGTCGACGCCGCGTCAGGTCGGAGATCTCACGGGCAAGCGGAGTCGTGTCATCAAACACCGCAGTCGATTTGCTTGATTGCTGGTCTTCGCCAGGTTGTTTCACGTGAAACCTTCGCGTTCGACGATGGATGAGCCATCCCGCAGGGACTCCGGTTGTGCCTCAGCACCGACCGAAAGCAGACACCGGAGACTAATCCACTGTAGCCCTTATGACCCGCGTCACATCGTTCAGCACACCCTCGCCGAGGGTGATCACCTGGACATTGTTGAGCCGAAACTTACGGATGGCCTTCGCTGCGGCCTCGACCTCCGCCGGGGCCCCGGCACCCTTCATCAAAACCAGCTCTCCACCCGGCTTCAGAAGCGGCGCCGTCAGCGGGATCAGCGTGCGGAATGCACTCACCGCACGGGCGGTGACCTGGTCGAGGCGGTTGGGCAGCCGCACATCTTCCGCGCGCGCCCTGAGCACCGTGGCGTTGGTGAGTCCGAGTGCAGCCACTTGACCGGTGAGCCAGGCGACCCTGCGTTCCATGGGCTCGATGAGCACGAAGGTGACGTCCGGCCGGGTGATCGCCAGCACCAGGCCGGGAAGTCCTGCACCCGAGCCGACGTCGCCGACGAGCCCCGGCCGAAGCAGCGGCGCCACGATCGCACAATTGAGGATATGTCGACTCCATAGGCGCGGAAGCTCAAGGGGCCCGATCAGTCCCAGATCCTCACCCTGAGCGGCCAGGTTCCCCACGAAGGCGCGCGCGACGTCGATCCTGTCCCCAAAAAGCTCCGCGGCAACGGCAGGCTCCGCCTCAAGCGTTTCAGTCACGGTAATCCGAGGTTCTAAGCGGCGGAGATGACCGTGTGACGGTCTCGGCCCTCGCCCTGGGATTCGGAAACGAAGCCCGCTTCGGACACCAGGTCGTGCACGAGTTTGCGCTCGTAGGAGGACATGGCCGGCAGAGCCGCCTCGGCGGCACCGCCCTGAATGCGTTCCACGGCACGCGCCACCAATGAGGCCAGCTCGGCCTGTCGGGCGTCGCGCGAGCCCCCGATGTCCAAGATCAACCGGGAGAAGGAACCGGTCTTGCTCTGCACGGCAAGACGCGTCAGCTCCTGAAGAGCGTTGACCGTGTCCGGCTTGGAGAGCAGGCGCAGGTTCGCGATATCGGAAGAGTTGACGGACAGGTAGGCCCGTCCGTTGCGCGCGTCAATGTCGATGTCCCCGTCAAGGTCGCAGATGTCGAGGAATTCCTCGATGTAATCCGCGGCGATGTCGCCCTCCTGCTCGAGCTGGTCGAGCGTGGGGGAATCGTCCGCCGGACCAGGTGCGGCGATCACGTCAGTGTTCTCAGTCACGTTGGGTCTCTTCTATTTTTTGGGGCCGGATTGCTTCTTGGCACGGTTCTTTGCGACCGGCTGTTGACGTTGAGGCTTCTTGGGCTCGTCAACCACAATCACGTCACCATCCGTGGCGATGAGCTTACCCTTGCGGGCCAGACGCTCTTCGCGGGCCTTGGCGGCCTCACTGCCGGGCGTAGGCATGTTCCTGATGACCAGGAACTGCTGGATCATCGTCCAGATATTCGAGGTGAGCCAGTAGAACATGACGCCGAGGGGGAAGGCCACCCCGGAGAAGGCGAAAACGAGAGGCAACAAGTAGAGCATGATGCGCTGCTGCTTGAACATGGGGCTGGCCTTGGTCTCCGGCGACATGTTCTTGGAGACGATCTGCAGCTGCGTGATGAATTGTGAGGCGGTCATCAGAATCACCATGACGGCCGCAATCCACATTACGACGGCATTGAAGTCCTGACCAGCAACCATTTTCGTCCACTGGGAGGCAAACGAATCGTGCAGCGGCGCGTCCCCGAAGAGGGTGGCGTTGCCGAAGCTCTTTGCAAGAGAGTCATTGAGCGGGCCGACCCCCGCCTGGCTGCGCTGTGCGTCGTTGAGTACCGAGAACAGGGCGAAGAAGATCGGCATCTGCAGTAGCAGGGGCAGGCAGGAGCTCAGCGGATTCGTGCCCGTGCGCTTGTAGAGGTCCATGGTCTCGCGGGACATGGCCTCACGCGAGAACTGGTCCTTCTTGCCCTTGTACTTGTCCTGGATCTTCTTGAGCTGAGGGGCAACCTCCAGCATCTTGCGTTGGCTCTTGATCTGCCGCACGAAGATGGGGATCAGTGCGGCCCGCACGACGATCACGAGACCGACGATGGACAGCACCCATGTCAGGCCGGCGTCGTAGTCCATCCCCAAGACGGAGAAGAGTGAGTGGAATGCGACGAGCAGTGCCTCGACGACCCATTTCAACGGCCAGAGAATCGTACCTAGGAGGTCCATCTTTGCGTCAGCCCTTTCCGTGGCTCGCTGCGATAACAAAACCAAACGGCGTCAGGGCGTATCGACGCTTCCGTTTGAGGGGAACGTCATCAATCCCGCCTTCGGCCCACGGATGGCATCGGCCCAGCCGGAGCGCGGCCCGGACCGATCCAACGACAAGGCCGTATTCCTGCACGGCGCCGAGTGCATACGCCGAACAGGAAGGATAATACCGGCAGACATCACCGTAGAGCGGGGAAATCACGGCCCTGTAGGCACGCAGTACGAGTACCCCCGCATTGCGCGGGAGGAGTAGCAGCACCGTCAAGAATGTGATCATCATTCATCGATCCAATCGGACCGTTGCCTGGGCCTTTCCAGCACCGGAGGAACGTGAGGTGCGCTGAAATCTCTCCAACGCCTCGGACAACTCTGCGTGCAGAGTCGACCACGGTGCATCCGTCGCCGACGGCAGGGCGCGGATGACAACATCCGTACCCGGCCGCGTGACAGGGAGCAATGCGAAACTCGCCGCCTTCAAACGACGTCGGACCCGATTGCGCCTCACGGCATCGCCCACATTTTTCGCCACGATGAACCCGAACCGCGCCGAAACCCCATCGGGGTTCCGCCGCAGGTAGGTCACCAAGTGCGGGCCGACGACTCGCGCACCCCGGCGCACGACAAACTTGTAGTCGTCACCGGTGGTGATGCGATTGGTCCCCGCGAGCACGAGAGTGCTTAGGCGGAGAGTTCGATGCGACCCTTGCGACGGCGAGCACCGAGAATCGCGCGGCCGGCACGGGTCTTCATGCGAAGGCGGAAGCCGTGCACTTTGGCGCGACGGCGATTGTTCGGCTGAAACGTTCTCTTGCTCATTGTTTTGTCTCCACGTGTTAAATCTCCGTAGGCCAAACTGAGCGGCCGGGAAAGAGTGAGGTAGCCCTCGGGCTGGGGTCAACTGATTAAAACTACGGCTTTGGCAGGTGTGGGTCAAACTCGACCTCCCAAAATCGTTGGTTGTACACACAATTTGACCCAGCTCGGGCATCGACACGCGCACGAAATGCAAACGAATTTGTCCGTACTGGCGGTGATTGACTACCGTGAGGACAAGTTATCCACAGGTTTTCAACAAACCCTGTGAATTGGGGCTTATTTGCCCACAGGCGGTGGATAACCTTGTGGATGCTTTGGCTGGATCACGCGTTCAGAGACGAGCCCAGTCCTCGATCTCCGTCGTTGTAGAAGGCAACAATGAGAGAAAAGCGGAGAAAACGATGGCCACCGAAGAACAGCCCATTACGGAGACCTGGCGGTCGGTACTGACCAGCCTGGAATCCGACGACAGCATCACACCAATGCTGTACGGCTTTCTCAACCTGGTCGAGCCCAAGGGAATCGCTGCCGGAACGTTCTATCTCGAGGTGCCCAACGAGTTCACGGCGAGCATGCTCAACCAGCGCATGCGAGTGCCGCTGCTCACCGCAATGGGCCACCTGGACGAGGCCTCCGCGGTATCCACCTTCTATGTGGTCGTCAATCCCGAGCTGGAGAAGGAATCCATCCGGCCGGTGCACGAGTCGAGTTCTCCCCCCGATGTGGAAACCCCGGCCGCCCCGCAGTCGGTTTTCGAGAGCAGTTCGCCCGAACGGCCCCATGACACCCGATTGAACTCGAAGTACAGCTTTGACAACTTCGTGATCGGCCAGTCCAATCGTTTCGCGCACGCCGCCGCGGTCGCTGTGGCCGAGGCGCCGGCAAAGGCCTACAATCCTCTCTTCGTGTACGGATCATCCGGCCTCGGCAAAACCCACCTCCTGCATGCCATCGGTCATTATGCGATGAGCCTGTACCCCGGCATCCGGGTTCGCTATGTCAGTTCCGAGGAATTCACCAACGACTTCATCAACTCGATCGCGAACAACCGCGGTTCCGCGTTCCAGTCCCGCTACCGCAACATCGACATCCTGATGATCGACGACATCCAGTTCCTGCAGGGCAAGGCGGAGACGCAGGAAGCCTTCTTCCACACCTTCAACACCCTGCATGATCACAACAAACAGGTGGTCATCACCAGTGACCTGCCGCCCAAGCACCTCACCGGTTTTGAGGACCGCATGCGGTCACGGTTCGAGTGGGGCCTCATCACGGATGTCCAGGCACCCGACTTGGAGACGCGCATCGCCATCCTGCGCAAGAAAGCGCAGAGCGAAAAGCTCCAGGTTCCGCACGACATCCTGGAATTCATGGCTTCGAAGGTCTCCTCGAACATCCGCGAACTCGAAGGAACCCTGATCCGGGTGACCGCCTTCGCCAGCCTCAACCGAACGCCCGTTGACATGGACCTGGTGCAAACGGTGTTGAAGGACCTGATCACCCTCGACGAGGACAATGTGATCGCGCCGGTGGACATCATCACCAACACCGCCGACTACTTCAAGCTCTCCGTGGACGACCTCTACGGGTCGTCCCGATCGCAGGCCATCGCCACGGCACGCCAGATCGCCATGTACCTGTGCCGCGAGCTGACCAATCTCTCCCTGCCCAAGATCGGCCAATTGTTCGGCAACCGGGATCACACCACGGTGATGTACGCGAACAAGAAGATCAGCGAGCTGATGAAGGAACGCCGGTCGATCTACAACCAGGTTACCGAGCTCACGAACCGCATCAAGCAGAATCACCGCTACAAATAGCGGTTGTTCTTCAGTTTTCACACCTGTGGATAACCCTGTGGAAATTGTTTACACAACTGGGCACAACCTGTAGAAACTCGGCTCGAGGTTGTGCAAACTCTCTCGGACCCGAAGCGGGCACGTCACCGAAGGGCGATTAACGCTCACAGGCTGCCAACAAGTTACAAGTTTGTAGTTCCCAATCGTTGAGCGGGATCCGCAAAGTTATCCACAGTTTCCACACCGGTTAAGAAGATTAACAATTAACTTCTATCTCTCTCCATCCGACAACCTTTAGTGCCGGGCGGTTGCAAAAAGTTGCTCCGTGAAACACGACTACCATTGAGGCCGTATCCAGGTCTCTAACCGAACAGGAGTGACTTCGTGAGATTTCAGGCCAACCGGGACGTCTTCAGTGAAGCCGTCTCTTTCGCTGTCAAGCTCCTCCCCCAGCGCACAACGCTGCCCATTTTGAGTGGTGTGCTGATCGAGGCGACGGCCACCGGGCTGATCCTCTCGTCGTTCGACTACGAGGTCTCGGCACAAACCGAGATAGCCGCCGACGTCGAAGAAATCGGCAAAGTGCTCGTCTCCGGACGACTCCTGGCCGACATCGCCAGCCGAATGCCAAACGCACCGGTGCGCTTCTCGACCAATGAATCCCGGATCACGGTCAGCTGCGGCAGCGCAAGCTTCACCCTGCTGTCCATGCCGGTTGAGGAATACCCGAGCATTCCGCAAGTCAGCGCACAGTCCGGTCTCGTCCCGGCCGAGGAATTCTCTGCTGCCGTCGCCCAGGTAGCCGTAGCCGCTTCCCGTGACGACGTCACGCCCGTGATCACCGGTGTTCAGCTCCAGATCACCGAGAACAGCCTCAGCCTCGTGGCCACGGACCGCTACCGCGTCGCTGTTCGCGACATCGATTGGGACAAGGGCAGCACGACGTCCACCGACACCATCACCGCCCTGGTACCGGCCCGCACCCTGCAGGAAGTCGGCAAGACGTTCGGCCACAGTGGCACGATTTCCATCGCGATCACCAACACCGACGACCGGGAGCTCATCGCGTTCACCGCCGATAAGAAAACCGTTACTTCTTTGTTGATCAAGGGCAACTACCCCCCCGTTCGACGCCTGTTCCCTGAGAACGTGGATAACTACGCCGTCATGAACACCGCGGACCTGATCGAGGCGACCCGCCGAGTACAGCTGGTCCTCGAGCGCGAGGCGGCCCTGCGGTTCACCTTCACCGCCGACGGACTTACTCTCGAAGCCGTCGGCTCGGAGCAGGCGCAGGCCTCCGAGACCATCGACGCGATCCTGTCCGGCACGGACACTGTCGTTTCGTTGAAACCCCAGTTTTTGCTCGACGGGCTCGGTGCGGTGCATTCGGAATTCGTACGGATCTCGTTCACGAAGACCGAGAATCCCAATAAGCCGGGTCCGGTCCTGATCACCAGCCAGACGTCACGGGATCAGCCGGGTGCCGACAGCTACAAGTACCTGCTCCAGCCCAACCTGCTGTTGCGCTAGAGAAGTCTCGGAAGGACAGCAATGCACATCGGCATCATTGGCCTCGGCAAAATGGGCGCGAACATGCGCGACCGCCTTCGCGGCAACGGCGTCGAGGTCACCGGGTACGACCGGAATCCCGAAGTTTCCGATGTTGCCGGCACCGCCGAACTGCTCGCCGCCCTGCCGACCCCGCGGCTCGTCTGGGTGATGGTGCCGGCCGGTGCCGTTACGGCTGCTGTGATCGCCGAACTGGCCACCGTGCTATCCGCCGGTGACCTGGTGATCGACGGCGGAAACTCCCGATTCACCGACGATTTCGCCCACTCCGCGCTCCTGGCGGCGACGGGTGTGCACTACATCGACGCCGGGGTATCCGGCGGTGTGTGGGGGCTGACTAATGGATTCGGGCTGATGGTCGGAGGTTCCGCCGAGCAAGTCGAACGCGCCATGCCCGTCTTCGACGCCCTGCGCCCCGAGGGCCCGCGCGAAGAGAGCTTCGTGCATGCCGGAGCGGTCGGCGCTGGGCACTACGCGAAAATGGTTCACAACGGCATCGAATATGCGCTCATGCAGTCATACGCCGAGGGCTATGAACTGCTCGAGAAACGCAGCGATCTGATCACTGACGTTCCCGGGGTGTTCACGGCCTGGCAGCGCGGCACCGTGGTGCGGTCCTGGCTGCTCGAACTGCTCGTGAACGCTCTGGAAGACGACCCCAAACTACAGAACATTGAGGGTTTCGTCGAGGACTCCGGTGAGGGTCGTTGGACCATTGAAGAGGCCATCAACAACGCCGTTCCCGTCCCGACCATCAGCGCAGCCATCTTCGCGCGGTTCGTCTCGCGGCAGGATGACTCCCCCGCGATGAAGGCCGTCGCAGCCCTGCGCAATCAGTTCGGCGGCCACGCCGTCAAAACGGTCGACTGACCCGGGTGCGGGTCCAACACCTCTCGCTGACCGACTTCCGCAACTATGCGCAGGTCGAGGTGTCGTTCGCGCCGGGACCCAATCTGATCGTGGGCCGCAACGGCCAGGGCAAGACCAATCTTGTCGAGGCGTTGGGATTTCTCAGCACCCTCGGCTCGCACCGGGTCTCCACCACGTCGGCCATGATCCGGGCTGGGCAGGACGCCGGCATCATCCGAGCCACACTCGAGTACAACGGGCGCGAAATCCTGACCGAGGTGCAGATCAATCGTTCGGGCCTGAACCGGGCCCAGGTCAATCGATCGGTGATCAAGACCCGGGAACTCACCCGCTTCTTCTCCAGCGTGCTGTTCGCCCCGGAAGACCTCGCCCTGATTCGAGGCGACCCGTCCGGGCGTCGTCGCTTCCTCGATCAGCTGCTCGTGCTGCGGACCCCTCGGCTTGCCGGAGTCCTGGCCGACTATGACCGGGTGCTACGCCAGCGGAACACCCTCCTGAAGTCGGCGCGGGCGTCCGGTCTGCGCACCACCCAGCTCGGAACCTTGGAAATCTGGGACGACCGGCTCGTGGCTCTCGGTTCCGAGCTCATCGATGAGCGGGCCGACCTCGTGCGCCTGCTCGGTGAACCACTGGGCACCGCGTACCGGGCGGTCGCGGGAGAAGACCATGGGCCGATGCTGGTTCCGTCGCTCAGCATCCTGGGTGCCGACGCGGACGCGGCCCTTGAGGCCGTGACGTCGACACGCACGGTTTCTGCAGGGCCGGTTTCGACGGGCTCGGTTTTGACAGGCTCAACCACCGCGGACTCGTTCCGAGCTGCGCTGGCCGGTCTGCGCCGCAAGGAACTCGACCGAGGAATGACCCTCGTCGGGCCGCACCGGGACGACCTGGTGTTCGTGCTCAATTCCCTGCCGGCCAAGGGCTACGCCAGCCACGGCGAATCCTGGTCGTTCGCCCTTGCCCTGAAACTGGCCTCGGCTGAGCTATTGCGCCGGGATTCGACGACGGGCGACCCGGTCCTGATCCTCGACGACGTCTTTGCCGAACTGGATCTGAGTCGCCGGCGCCGCCTGGCGGCTGCCATCACCGGCTTCGAACAGGTCCTGATCACCGCGGCCGTGCTCGAAGACGTGCCGGAGGAGCTTACCGCGCGCACCATCCGCATCCACGCCGGGGTGGTCGTCGATGGCTGAGCCGAGTGAGGCCTCCCGGGTCTACCTGCGTTTCAAGGACGTGTTCGGTGATCCGAACGCCAAGCGCAGTCGTTCCCGCCGTCGTACCGGCGTTGACATCGGCTCGAGCGTTCCGTTCGGTGCGGGGCGGGATCCGCGAGGGCTGAGCGACACGATCGACTCGCTCACTTTACAGTTGGGCTGGAACTCGCCGCTGGCTCAATCCGAACTGCTGGCCTCCTGGACCCTGCTGGCCGGCGAGGAGACGTCGAAACACTCCACTCCGGCCGGAATCGACGACGGTGTTCTGACGGTGCAGTGCGAGTCGACGGCCTGGGCGACGCAGCTGCGCATGATGCGGGTGGAGATCATGACCCACATCGCGGTGAAGTTTCCGGATGCCGGGATCGAGTCGATCCGTTTTCAGGGACCTAACGCCCCCTCCTGGAAAAAGGGCCCCAGATCAATCCCAGGGCGCGGTCCACGCGATACCTACGGGTAACTGGCCAAAACAGGTCAACCCGGTGCATTAAACGCCGCAGATGCCCGATTTGGCCCGCACGGCTTGGCTCGTTTGGTAGGCTAAAGGGTCGCCCGCGCGACGGTCAGGAGCCCCATTACAGATGTCAGTTGACCCACAGATCGAGCCGGAGCACGGATACGGCGCAGACGATATCCAGGTTCTCGAGGGACTTGAAGCCGTTCGTAAACGACCCGGAATGTACATCGGGTCAACCGGACCGCGCGGCCTCCACCACCTCGTCTACGAAATCGTGGACAACTCCGTCGACGAGGCCCTCGCCGGTCATTGCGACACCATCGACATCAGGATCCTGGCGGATGGCGCCGTTCGCGTCGCCGACAACGGCCGCGGAATCCCGGTCGACATTCACAAGGCGGAGGGCCGCTCGACCGTTGAGGTCGTGCTCACCGTGTTGCACGCCGGCGGCAAGTTCGGTGGTGGCGGTTACTCGGTGTCCGGCGGGCTGCACGGCGTGGGCAGCTCGGTCGTCAACGCCTTGTCGAGCCGCCTCGAGGTCGAGGTGCGTCGTCAGGGCCACGTCTGGCGTCAGAGCTTCCACGACGGCGTGCCCAACGCTCCCCTGACCATGGACGAGGTTTCGGATGAAACCGGCACCACCATCACGTTCTGGCCGAGCTCCGAGACCTTCGAGACCACGGTCTTCGACTTTGAGACCCTGCGGGCCCGTTTCCAGCAGATGGGCTTCCTGAACAAGGGACTCAGCCTTACGCTCACCGACGAGCGTCCGGAGAATCTCGACGACGAGGGGAAGCCGGTCACCAAGAACTTCCTGTACGAGAACGGCCTCGTCGACTATGTCGAATACCTTAACAAGGCGAAGAAGGCCGACCTGGTCAACGACGACATCATTTCCTTCGAGTGGGAGGACCACGAACGCAAGATGGCGCTCGAGGTGGCCATGCAGTGGACCACTGCGTACACCGAGAGCGTGCACACCTACGCGAACACGATCAACACCCACGAGGGTGGGACCCATGAAGAGGGTTTCCGCGCCGCGCTCACCACGCTCGTCAACAAGTACGCCCGGGAGAAGGGCATCCTGAAAGATAAAGACGACAACCTCACCGGTGATGACGTGCGCGAGGGTCTGACCGCCGTGGTCTCGATCAAACTCGCCGAACCTCAGTTCGAGGGCCAGACGAAGACCAAGCTGGGCAACACGGAGGCGAAATCTTTCGTGCAGAAGGTCGCCAACGATCAGCTCTCTGATTGGTTCAACCGCAACCCCAATCCGGCGCGGGAGATCATCCGCAAGGCGCTGCAGGCATCCAACGCCCGGATGGCCGCCCGCAAGGCTCGCGAGACGGCTCGGCGAAAGGGACTTCTCGAGGGTGGCGGCATGCCCGGCAAGCTCAAGGACTGCCAGAGCAAGGACCCGTCCCTTTCTGAAATCTTCATTGTGGAGGGCGACTCGGCCGGCGGTTCCGCGGTGCAGGGCCGCAACCCCGAGTTCCAGGCCATCCTGCCGCTACGCGGCAAGATCCTGAACGTGGAGAAAGCCCGGCTCGACCGGGCGCTCGGCAACGCCGAGGTGCAGGCCATGATCACGGCGTTCGGCGCCGGCATGGGTGAGGAGTTCAACCCCGACAAGGTGCGGTATCACAAGATCGTTTTGATGGCCGACGCCGATGTCGACGGGCAGCACATCACGACCCTGCTGCTCACATTGCTGTTCCGGTATATGCGTCCTTTGATCGATTTGGGGTACGTGTACCTGGCTCAGCCGCCGCTGTACCGCCTCAAGTGGGCGAACTCCGCACACGAGTATGTCTATTCCGACCGGGAGCGGGACGCGCTGCTGGAAGACGGTGCCGCGGCCGGCAAGCGCATCCCCAAGGACAACGGGATCCAGCGCTACAAGGGTCTGGGCGAGATGGACTACAAGGAACTGTGGGAAACCACGATGGCTCCCGAATCCCGCACCCTGCTGCAGGTCACCCTCGACGACGCTGCCGCCGCCGATGAAATCTTCTCCACCCTGATGGGCGAGGACGTCGAGTCCCGCCGCAACTTCATCCAGAAGAACGCGAAGGACGTGCGTTTCCTTGACATCTGACGACACCAACACCGGCGACACCAACACCGGCGGCTCCAACCCGGGCGGCTCCATGGGCGGCGCAGACGGGACCGAGATGGACGCCGCATCCCAGGCCGCGGACACCGCGGCCAAGGCCGCTCATCTCGTGCAGCACGGCAAGATCGACCAGGTCGACCTGCAGCTGGAAATGCAGCGCTCCTACCTCGACTACGCCATGAGCGTCATCGTCGGTCGCGCTCTGCCCGATGTGCGTGACGGCATGAAGCCCGTGCACCGCCGCGTCATCTACGCCATGTTCGACGGCGGCTACCGACCCGACAAGGCCTTCTCCAAGTGCGCCCGAGTGGTCGGCGACGTGATGGGACAATTCCACCCGCACGGCGATTCCTCGATCTACGACGCGCTCGTGCGCCTGGTTCAGCCCTGGAGCCTGCGGTACCCGCTGGCCCTCGGCCAGGGCAACTTCGGCTCCCCCGGCAACGACGGCGCCGCGGCCCCGCGGTACACCGAGACGAAGATGGCCCCGCTCGCGCTCGAGATGGTGCGCGACATCGACGAGGACACCGTCGACTTCCAGGACAACTACGACGGCCGCACGCTCGAGCCCACCGTGCTGCCCTCCCGTTTTCCGAACCTGCTGGTCAACGGCTCGGTCGGAATCGCCGTGGGCATGGCCACCAACATCCCGCCGCACAACCTGCGGGAGGTGGCCGCCGGAGCCCTCTGGTACCTGCAGAACCCCGACGCCACACGTGACGAGCTGCTCGAAGCCCTGATCCAGCGCATCAAGGGCCCCGACTTCCCCACCGGCGCTCAGATTCTCGGCATCAAGGGCATTCAGGATGCCTATCGCACCGGCCGCGGCTCGATCACCATGCGTGCCGTGGTGAGTATCGAGGAACTCCAGGGCCGCACCTGCCTGGTGATCACCGAGCTCCCCTACCAGGTCAACCCCGACAATCTCGCGATCAAGATCGCCGATCTGGTCAAGGACGCCAAGGTCGGCGGCATCGCCGACATCCGTGACGAGACCAGCGGCCGCACGGGCCAGCGCCTCGTCATCGTTCTCAAGCGCGACGCGGTGGCGAAGGTTGTTCTGAACAACCTCTACAAGCACACCCAGCTGCAGGAGAACTTCGGCGCGAACATGCTGGCCATCGTCGACGGGGTGCCGCGCACCCTGTCCCTCGACGGCTTCATCTCCGCGTGGGTGGCCCACCAGGTCGAGGTCATCGTCCGGCGCACCCAGTTCCGCCTGAAGAAGGCCGAAGCGGATGCGCACATCTTGCGCGGCTACCTCAAGGCGCTCGACGCCCTCGACGAGGTGATCGCCCTCATCCGTCGCTCCCCCACCGTCGACGACGCCCGCACCGGTCTGATGGATCTACTCGAGGTGGACAAGCTCCAGGCCGACGCGATCCTGACCATGCAGCTGCGCCGCCTGGCCGCCCTGGAACGTCAGAAGATCATCGACCAGGCTGCCGAGCTGGAACTGCTGATCGTCGAGTTCCAGTCGATCCTGGCCAGCCCGGAGCGTCAGCGCACCATCATCAGCGATGAGCTCACCGAGATCACCGATAAGTTCGGCGACGACCGACGTACCGAGATCATGTTCGGCTTCGATGGCGACATGTCGATCGAAGACCTCATCCCCGAAGAGGAGATGGTGGTCACGGTCACCCGCGGCGGTTACATCAAGCGCACGCGCAGCGACAACTACCGTAACCAGCACCGCGGCGGCAAGGGCGTCAAGGGCGCCCAGTTGCGGGCGGACGACGTGGTCGAGCACTTCTTCGTCACGACCACGCATCACTGGCTGCTGTTCTTCACGAACACCGGACGGGTCTACCGGGCCAAGGCCTATGAGGCGCAGGAATCCGGCCGCGACGCGAAGGGCCAGCACGTCGCTAACCTGCTCGCGCTGCAGCCGGGCGAGGAAATCGCCCAGATCCTGGACATCCGTGACTACGGCGTGGCCCAGTACCTGACGCTCGCGACCCGCGACGGTCTGATCAAGAAGACCGCGCTCAGCGAATACGATACGAACCGCACGGGCGGCATCATCGCGATCAAGCTGCGCGAGAGCGACGAACTCGTTTCCGCCCTGCTGGTCGAAAACGACTCCGACCTGCTGCTGGTCTCCAAAAAGGGGATGTCGATCCGGTTCACGGCGTCGGATGAGGCGTTGCGCCCGATGGGACGCAGCACCTCCGGGGTCATCGGCATGCATTTCCGCGGCGAGGACAGCCTGCTGGACGCATCCGTGGTCTCTGACGATGGTTATGTGTTCGTCGTGACCGAGGGCGGCTACGCCAAGCGCACCGCCGCCGACCAGTATCGCCTGCAGAACCGCGGCGGCCTGGGCATCAAGGTGGCCAAGCTCAACGACGACCGAGGCGACCTAGTGGGTTCGCTGATCGTCGATGAGGAAGACGAAGTGCTCGTGGTCCTTGCCAGCGGCAAGGTGGTACGCTCTGACGTCTCCGAAGTCCCGGCCAAGGGACGAGACACAATGGGCGTTGTCTTCGCTAAGTTTGCGGATGAAGACAGAATCATCGCCATTGCGAAAAACACCGAGCGCAATCTGGTGGCCGAGATTCTCGCGGCCGAACCCGAAAGCGCCTTGGGAGAGGAAGAACCTGTAAATGAGTAGTGTCGCTGAAAAGCTCGCCAAGAAATCCAGCCGCAAGCCGGCCGCGACCAAGCAGGTGCGGCTCAAGCTCGTCTACGTGGATTTCTGGTCGGCCGTCAAACTGTCCTTCCTGATCGCGCTGTGTCTGGCCATCGTCACGATCGTCGCCACGTTCCTGATCTTCACGATCCTGAACGGAACGGGCATCTTCGGCAAGGTCGACGACCTGTACACCGATATCGCCGGTGCCTCCTCCGACCTGGCCAGCATCCTGTCGATCGGCAACGTGATGGGCTTCGCCTTCGTGGTGGCCATCTTGAACACGGTCGTCATCACCGCACTGGGGGCCGTTTACGCGGTCCTCTACAACCTGAGCGTGAAGATCACCGGGGGTCTGCTCGTCGGCTTCACCAACAACTAGTCGTCGGATTCTCTCGACCGGGTCGCTTCACGGCTCGATTGGGAGAATCCCGCCGCATCGGGTAGTCTCTAACCTGCCCATTAGGGGGATATAGCTCAGTTGGTTAGAGCGCTTCGCTGATAACGAAGAGGTCCCAGGTTCAAATCCCGGTATCCCCACGCAAGAACACTTTCAACAGTGCAGTACACGCTCCGCTGATCATGCGGGGCCATAGCTCAATTGGTAGAGCGCCTGCTTTGCAAGCAGGAGGTCCGGGGTTCGATTCCCCGTGGCTCCACAAATGAAGAACGCCCGGCCCCGCTTTTTGGGGCCGGGCGTTCTTCATTTATTAAAACGCCGCGAATCGAACGCGCAGTGAGCGACGAAGGAGCGAGCGGAGGGGCTCTCCGTGGCTCGGAGGCGCGGAGCGCCTCCACAAGCCGTTCCTGGCAACCCAGCCACAAGTTCTAGCCCCCGGCCCCCAGGGCCCCCTGAGCGGGCACAGGGGCTCTCATCGGCCACAGCTCCCTCCAGCGTCCCCAAACCTCGGCCCAGCACGAAAAAGAGGAGGGCTCGCATCCACTGGATGCGAGCCCTCCCCTTCTCTGGCTGAGGTCTAGTCTTCGACCGACGACGCCACGGCGGGCTCGTCTTCAGCTACCCATAACTCGTCGTCGGCGCGGAAAGTCTGCCAGACCGCGTATGCCACGCCCGCGACGGCTGCCAGGGCGACACCGAGCGCGATGTACGTTCCGGCGCCGGGGCCCTTCTTCTCCATCACGACGGGCTTCTGGAACCGGATCCGGTTCAGTGCCGCGCGCACGCGGGCATCGCGGGCGATGTCGCCGACGCTCATCACGGAGCCGATGGCCGTGCCTATGCCGCTGCCGATTCCGGGCAGCACCCGGTCGACGACCTGGTGGCGCACACCTTCGGCGAGTTCCTGAGTGGCCTGCACTCCGGGGCGCACGAGGTGCTCGTAGCTTTCACGCACGCGCGGTGCTACTTCTTCGCGGGTGAGGATGCCGGCCTGACGGCTGGCCTCCCGTGCAATGGCGTTCGCACGCTCAAGCACTTCCTGCTGGTTGTTCCATAATTCGTCTGCGCTCTTACGCAGCCGTGTAAGTTCCTTGCGGCGCTTGCGTGACAGGCTCATCTGGACCCTCCATCGATGTCATGTGGCGAACACTGTCCATCTTGCCACGCAATCGTCTGGGAGGGCTCTGGGTAGAGCCGGTGTCGATCGGAATCGACCAATCCGGCTGTGCAAGAATTGTGACCATGTCTAAGCACACCGCTGTCGCAACGCTCAATACCACCCTGGGACCGATCAAGGTCAACCTCTTCGGCAATCACGCGCCGAAGACCGTCAAGAACTTCGTCGGTCTCGCAACCGGCGAGATCGAGTGGAAGCACCCGGCCACCGGTCAGACCTCCACCGCTCCCCTCTATGACGGCACGGTCTTCCACCGCATCATCAAGGACTTCATGATCCAGGCCGGCGACCCGCTCGGCCAGGGCACCGGGGGACCGGGCTACCAGTTCGACGATGAAATCAACCCCGACCTCGACTTCACGCAGCCGTACGTGCTGGCCATGGCGAATGCCGGCATCCAGGGCGGACACGGAACCAACGGTTCGCAGTTCTTCATCACCGTCGTGCCGACCACGTGGTTGCAGGGCAAGCACACCATCTTCGGCGCCGTCGAAGACGAGGGCTCCCGTGCGATCGTCGCGAAGCTCGCGACCGTGCCCACGGACGGCCGCGACCGTCCGCTGACCGAAGTTGTCATCGAGAGCGTCACCGTCGAGCAGGTCTAGGCTCCGTTTCTGATGACAGACCTGCCCGGAACTGCCGCTAACTTCTGCTACCGGCATCCGGGCAGGCAGAGCTTCATCCTCTGCCAGCGCTGCGGCCACACGATCTGCCCGGACTGCCAGACGCAGGGTGCCGTCGGCGTGATCTGCCCCGAGTGCATGAACGAGCAGCGGAAGAATGCCCCGCGCACCAAGCCGGCCGTCCTGACCCGGCTGAAGAACAGCTCCCATCCGGTGACCACGTCGATCGTCGCCGTCACGTTGGCGGTCTACCTGCTGCAGTTCGTTCTGGGGGACGGTTTCACCAGCGTGCTTTGGTACGCGGGCGTCTACTCCTATCCCGGGAGCTTCGAGCCCTGGCGCATGCTGACGAGCGTGCTCGTGCACGGCTCCATCTTCCACGTGCTGCTGAACATGTACACGCTCTGGATCTTCGGGCAGATCCTGGAGGGGATACTCGGCCGTGGCCGTTTCCTCGCCCTCTATCTACTGAGCGGTCTCGCCGGCTCCCTGGGCGTCCTGTTCCTGTCCGACCCTCGGATCCCCGTGGTCGGTGCCTCCGGCGCAATCTTCGGTCTGATGGGCGCGTTCCTGGTCATCCAGAGGCGCCTGGGCGGCAATGCGACCCAGCTTCTGATCCTGGTGGGCATCAACCTGGTGATCGGCTTCCTGCCGGGGCTGAACGTGGCCTGGCAGGCGCACGTGGGCGGTCTGGTCGCCGGGGCGGTGATCGGCCTGATCTTCGTGCAGACCCGCCGTATCAAGCAACAGCGACTGCAAACCACCCTGATCACTGCCTTCGGGGCGTTGCTGGTGGTCCTCAGCGGGGCGATGTTCCTGACCTAGGGAAGCGCCTCGGCCTCCTGCTCGCGCAGATAGCCGGCAAAGCCCGCCGGAGTACGCCCGGCAAGACGACCGGAGGTGAGCACGGGGATCAGCTCGGTGCGGATCTCGCTCACCCTGAGATCGCGTAGGGCCGAAACCAGGCGCACATCCTCGTGCTCGTCGACGCGGGCGAATCCTCCGGCCTGCAGATACCGGTTCGCGCGCACTCCGAGGTTCGCACCGTGAATATGGGTGTGCCCCTCGACCAGTCGGTGCTGGGCGTCCCACCGTTGCCTGACTCCGTCGGACAACCCGTCGTCGGGGACCACGGTTCCCAGCACGAGATCGACGGAGTTGCGGGCGAAAGCGAGTTGCGCGGATAGCCAGTTGGGGGGCACGGCGGAATCGGCATCCGTGGAAGCGATCCAGGTCGCCGAGGTGAACTGGTCCGACGATGGCAGCAGGTGCCGCACCCCGGCGCGGCGGGCAACACCGACGGCCCCGCCGTTCGTGCTGAGGCTCGCGAACATCGGCCAGCCCGAGGCGACGTCGGCCGTGCCGTCACTGCACCGGTCGAGTACGATCACGACGTCGATGACGGGCGGCACCTGGACGGCCACGCCGCCGACTTCCCCGACGGCCACGGCCAGCGCCGACAGACATCTCGGGAGAAGCTCCTCCTCATTGCGGGCCGGGACCACGACGATGACCCGGTCGACCCCGCCTGGCCCGGTCACGGCACGAGGCCTTCACGCTGAGCGACCGACTGAGCCGGCGCGGCCTCGAACACCTCGAGCAGGAAATCCCTTTCCCGATGCTCCACCGTGCACTCGAACCCGGCCAGCCCGCCGATCTCCGCGTGCACCTGGTCGCCGGTCAATGGATACTCCGATACGGGATGCCGCCAATGGCAGGCCACAATCACACCGCCCGCGGCCAGGCTGTCGCGGCATCGCGCGAGCACCGTGCGCAATTCCGCCGCAGAGAAGTAGTAGCCGACCTCGGAGATCACGATCAGGTCGAAGGAGCCGTCCGGCCATTCGGCGGGCAGGGTCAGTCGGGCGAAGGTGACGCCGGGGTGATCGGCCAGCCGGGCGCGGGCCACCAGGAGCGGTTGCTCGGCGATGTCAACGGCGACGACAGTGTCGCACCGGTCGGCCAGACCAGCCGTCAGCACCCCGATCGAGCAGCCCAGTTCCAGTGCCGCCCCGAAGCGTTGGCGAGGCAGCGCCGCCAGGGTCTGGGATCGCTTGCGCTCCTCGTACCACCGGGTCTCGAATCCCCAGGGATCACGGTTGCCGGCGTAGAACTCCTCGAAGAAGTCCCCGGCCAGGCTCGATGTCGTCTCCGTCTCGATCTCGATGAAGGTCTCGTGCCCGCGTTCGAAGTGCGCACCGAAGCTCGCCTGGATGATCGCTTCGTCGCCGGGCAGGCCGGAGAGCGGCTGCACCTGGCTGCGGTGCAGGGCCATCGCCTGGGCTTTGCGCAGCCGGTCTTCGGGTGTCAGGTCCAGGGTGCGCAGCGCGCCGTCCGACCAGATCGGGTCCGCGGGCGTGGACCAGTGCCAGGCCCAGATCGGGTATTCGAAGCGGCTGACACCTCCGATGAGGGAAGCATGGCGGGCTGCCGCGGCCGCGGCCGCGGCCGCATGGTCCGGATGGCCGTCGCGGCTCCAGGGGGCAACCAACCAGGTTCCCGGCCCGCCGGGCCCGATCTCGGCGGAAATCGCCCGGGACGCCTCCGCCAGGCGTTCGGTGAGGGCCCCGTCGGGGAGATCGACCAGGCGCACCAGTGCCTCGGGCGCCAGTGCGGCGACGGCAGCTGACACCTCGATCCGGCGCAGTGCCGCGAGCCGCTCGGGGTCGTGGGTACTGGACGCGGGATGGGAGGCTTCGCCGTTGGTGAGCACCACCACCGTCACCGGAACGCCGGCCCGCCCCGCCCGGGCGATCAGCCCGCCGGCTCCGAGCGTCTCGTCGTCGGGGTGAGCGGCGACCACGATGAGCCGGCGCATGTCGCCGATGCGCAGTGGCTGCGCGGGCAGCTCCGGCGAGCGATGCGCCACCGCCCACACGTTCTCGGCCGTGCCGTCATCCGTGTGGGCGAAACTCACCACGGGGACACACCCGTCTCGCGCAGTCGGCGGCCGAGTGCCGCGTCGTCCCGTTCGGCGTGGTGTTGACGAACGTAGAGCTGCAGATCGGAGACACGCGCGGCGTGCCGGGCGTCGAAGGCGAGCGGGGCGGGGCCGAGCGCGTGGCCCGTGCGCCTGATCACCTCGTCGACCGTGCGCGCGACCTGGCCGCGCACCCGCGCCGCGAGGAGTGCGCCTTCCTCGCCGACGGCGTCACCGGCGTCGATCGCCGCGGCGGCGGCAGCCAGGGAGGTCCCGGCCGAGGTCAGCGCGAGGTCAAGGGCACCCAGGTGAGCGAGCGCGATCTGATCGGGCTCGCGGTCGAGCACGGACGCCCAGACCCCCCTGGCCAGGCCGATGGCGCCACCCCACCAGCAGGCCGCGACACCGATCCCGCCCCAGGCGAAGCCCGGTCGGTGGAGGTACCAGCCGTCGTCGCCGACCGGCCGGGCCACCGCGTCCAGGAAATCGACCGGTCCGCTCGGTACGGCCGGGAGACCTCGGCCCACCCACTCGTCCGTACGCGCGGTGATCCCGGGGTCGGTCAGGTCGACCACGAACAGCCGTCGAGTGGTGGCCGAGGTGTGCGCCGTGACCAGGGCGTGGCTGAGTGAGCCGGCGAGCGAGCACCAGGGTTTCGTGCCGTCGAGCCGCCATCCTTCGCCGCCGGCCGGTTTCGCGTTGAGACGGACCTTCGCGGCTTCGGCGGCGAAGACACCCCAGCTCGATTCGGCGCCGTCGACCGGGACGAGCCCGGCCGGATCCAGTCCGGCCTGGTCGAGGATGGCGAGGGCGTCCAGGTGCGCCTCGGCCACCCGTGCCGCCGTGAGGTCCGCGGCGGCCAGGGACGCCAGGGTTTCGAACAGCCGGAGCGTCTGCCCTGATCCCGGCCGGGGAACGGAGCCGCCGAGCGCGCGGGAAAGTTCCAGGGCTCGCCCGGCGTCTCCGTTCACGGCGTAGGCGGCCGTTGCGACGTCACCCAGACCGACCTCCGCCGGGCGGTTGCCGGGCACAGTCAGCCAGACCGGCTCCGAACCCTCGGTTCGCGTCACATCAACCTCCTGGTTTGGTGGCGACAAGGCCAGGGCTCGCTCAGCGGATGGTGGAACAGGGGTCGAAGCTTCCGGCTCAAGCCTTGCCGACGGGCTTGGTCGGGGCCTTGGCCGTGGGCTTGCGCGGGGTACGGTTCTCGGCGCTGACCATCCACGCGTACTGCTCCAGCTTCTCGATGAAGCCGTGCAGGAGGTCGGCGCTCGTCGGGTCCTCCTCGTCGACCGCGTCGTGCACGGCACGGATGTTGTCCACGGTCGCGTTGAGGCGGACGGTGACCAGGTCGACGGTCTCCGTGGTGTCGACCTCTCCGTCCGGGAACTTGGGGAGGTGGGTGGTTGCGGTCACGGTCTCGCTTCGGCCGTCCGGAAGGGAATCAAGGGCGCGCATCCGCTCCGCCAACACGTCGGAGAACAGCCGGGCGTCATCGATGATCTCGTCGAGCTGCAGGTGCAGGTCGCGGAAGTTCTTGCCCACGACGCTCCAGTGCGCCTGCTTGCCCTGCACGTGCAGCTCGATCAGATCGACGAGGACGGACTGGAGGTTGGAGCCCAGTTCTGCTGATGCCTTCATGCGTTACGCCTCTTCTCACACGGCGGAAACACATCTCGGCCGCGTCTCGGCCGGTGCCCCCGCTTGGTTTCAGACAGCACCCTATCAGGTGCGTCTAGCGGGTTGCCGAGCCTGGATTCAACGAGTTGCCACGGTTGCCGGCCGAGAAGTTATCCACAGGTTTGTCCACATGGGGATAATTACACCGTTGTCATTATCCCGGCGTGGGGGAGTGGGACGGGCCTGGACCGGGGCCGGATCAGCGCCAGCGGGTGGTCATCAGGAAGCCCACGAAGGCGATCCCGAAGCCGACCAGGATGTTCCACGAACCGAAGCCGGCGACGGGCAGCGTTCCCTGGCTCACGTAGAAGACGATGATCCAGGCCAGCCCGATCAGCATGAAACCGAACATCACCGGTTTGAACCACACGGCGTTCGGCCCGGCCTCGCCGGAGCGGGCGACCTCGGTGCGGGCGGGCTTGCTGCGGGGATTCGAGCGTGACATGCCTGCGATTCTAGCGTCATTGGCTGGATCTATCGGCAGGCGCCCGGCAGAGGCGACGCACCTCCCCGATTAGAATCGACACCATGTCCGAGCGAGCAGATCAGCCTCCCGCAGGGGCGACCCGCCGCGCTCTCCGCCGCCGGCGGCGTCCGCGGGTCAGTGTCGTGGGGGTCTTCGGTGAGTTGCTCATCACCGCCGGAGCCCTCGTGCTCGCCTTTCTGGTCTGGCAACTCTGGTGGAATGACATGGTCATGGCCGGTCAGCAGTCCGAGGCGGCGGCAGAGATCAGCCAGACCTGGATCGACGAGGACCGCTCCAGCCGCGATCAGGCCCCGGCGGCCCCGGAGGCCACCGAGCCGTCGAAATCGGCCCCGGTCGACTTCGGCGAGCCGGTCGTCGGTGAGGCACCCTCCAACGCCAAATCCTTCGCCGTGCTCTACGTGCCGCGATTCGGGACGGACTATCACCGGTCCATCGCCGAGGGTATCGGCAACGACGTGCTCAGCAGCTCCCGGCTCGGAGTCGGCCACTACCCCGGCACCCAGATGCCCGGTGAGGTCGGCAACTTCGCCGTGGCTGCGCACCGCAGTGCCAACGGCGGCGGCATGCACCTGATCAATGAACTGCGGCTGGGCGACGCGATCTACGTTCAGACCGCCGACGGCTACTACACCTACCGGTTCCGCGACCTCGAGTACGTCGCACCGACCGAGGTCGCCGTACTCGCGCCGGTGCCGCACGATCCGGACGCCGCGCCTGTGGACAGGTTCATCACCCTCACCAGCTGCAACCCCCTGCTGTCCACGGCCGAGCGCATCATCGCGTACGGTGTGCTCGAGGCGTGGCAGCCGACATCCGCCGGCCCACCGGCCGAAGTCGCGGCCGTCATCAACGCTCAGGCTCAGGGCTAGGAGGCTCGGATGTACGCTGCTCTCTGGCGGATTCTACCCGGACCGATCTGGCTCCGGGTCGTGCTGGTGTTCCTGTTGATCGCCGTCGTGCTGTTCACGCTTGCCACCTGGGTGTTCCCATGGGTGGATGCCATTGTCAACAATCAGGAAGTCACGGTGGGAAGCCCATGACCCGTATCCTCGTCATCGATAACTACGACAGTTTCGTCTACACGCTTAACGGCTACCTGATGGAGCTCGGCGCCGAAACGGTCGTGCTGCGTAACGACGCCTTCGAGCCGGAGGAAGCCGCGGACCGCATCGCGGAATTCGACGGCGTGCTCATCTCGCCCGGCCCCGGCAAACCGTCCGATGCAGGCGTCTCCATTCCGATCGTGCGGGCCGCCCTCGAATCCGGGCTGCCTCTGTTCGGCGTCTGCCTGGGGCACCAGGCGATCGCGGAAGCCTTCGGCGGCACGGTCACCAACGCCGAGGAACTCATGCACGGCAAGACCAGCGTGATCACTCACGATGGCAGCGACTTCTACGCCGGCGTGCCGCAGCCGTTCACGGCCACGCGGTACCACTCGCTTGCGGTCGTGGACGGTACCGTGCCGAGCGACCTGATCGTCACCTCGCGCACACGGGGCGGAGTGATCATGGGGCTTCGGCACGTGAGCGCACCCATTCTGGGTGTGCAATTCCACCCCGAGTCGGTGCTGACCGAGGGCGGCTACCTGATGGTGGCGAACTGGTTGGTGCTGGCCGGGCTGCCTGGCGCACCGGAGACGGCCAAGAGCCTCACTCCCATGCTCAAGCTGAGCTGAGCTGTGGGCTTGGCCCTGAGCCGTAGGGCGGGGTCTCAGTCGGCAGCCGGGCCGGTGCAGTAGACCAGCGTGACCTCGGACTTCTGGGGCACGTCGCCCGGAGCCAGGGACTGCTGGGTCACCGGCTGGCCGTCCTGCTGGGGACAGGTGGCATCGGGCGTGGGCACGGGAAACAGCTGCACGTCGGCAGCGGCGAGCATGTCGATTGCCGCGTTCAGGAGCTGACCCTCAAGGTCGGGGAGGGGGACGAGTCCGCTGGAGACGATGAAGTTCACTGTGACGCCGGTCTTCTCCGTCGTCGCGGCGGCCGGGTCGGTACGGAGCACCAGACCGGCGGCGATGGTGGGGGAGTTCTCCCGCGTGACGGACCCCGGGGTGAGGCCGAGGTCCGAGACCGCGGTCTGGGCGTCGGCGAGAGGCAGGTTCGTGACATCCGGAACGTCGACCGGCTGCGCGCCGGTGGAGACGTAGACCTCGATCAGGTCGGTCGGCTGGGCGATTGTGCCCGCCGGCGGATCTGTGCGGATCACCTGGTCCTTGGGTACAGTGGCGCTGGCCTCCTCGGCGCGGATCGCGGCGAGGTCCTGGTCCAGGAGTGAATTCTGTGCGTTCTCATAGCTGAATCCGGTGACCGACGGCACCCGGCGGGAATTGTCGGGCAGATCACTGCTCGGGGTGAGGCTGAAGGCCCAGATCATGACGGAGAGCACGATGACGACGACGCTGAGGATGCCGGCCCAGATCCAGATCACGGGTGGGCGACGCTGCGTGCGAACCATTGTCTCGTCCTCGGTGAGCTGCTTGAGTGCAAGCTCGGACCCGGATACCGCCGGCTGGGGAGCCGCGAACAGCCCGGCGCTGGAATCATCGACCGCCTGATAGTTCGGAATCTGCCCTGACCCGGCCAAGTCGACGTCGCCACGGAACTCGACGGCGCTCTGGTATCGATCGAAGCGGTCTTTCGCCAGGGAGTGCAGCACGACGGCATCGAGGGCGGGGGACACCTTGGAGTTGATCGAGCTCGGTTTGACCGGGGACTCGCTGACGTGCTGATAGGCGACGGCAACGGCCGAGTCGCCGCGGAACGGCGGGCGCCCGGCGAGCATCTCGAACAGGACAACGCCCGTGGAGTACAGGTCGGTGCGGGCATCCACTGATTCGCCCTTGGCCTGCTCGGGGGAGAAGTAGGAGGCCGTGCCGAGGATGGCCGTGGTCTGCGCCACGGTCGTCGAGGAGTCGGAGATGGCCCGGGCGATGCCGAAGTCCATCACCTTGACCTGGCCGGTCTTGGTGATCATAATGTTGCCCGGCTTGATGTCGCGGTGCACGACGCCCGCCCGGTGTGAGTATTCGAGGGCGGTCAGAACGCCGTCGATGATGCGCACGGCCTCGTCGGCCTGCACCGGGCCCTCGCTGATGATGTCTTTGAGCAGACGCCCGTCGACGTATTCCATCACGATGAACGGGATCTGGGACTCGTGGCCGCCCTCGGAGACGGACTCCTCGCCCGCGTCGAAGACGCGCACGATGGTGGGGTGAGCCATGCGGGCGGCCGCCTGCGCCTCCTGGCGGAAGCGGGTGCGGAAGGCCGGGTCGGCTGCGAGCGATGACTTGAGCAGCTTGATCGCGACCGTGCGGCCGAGCCGTGAATCCGTGCCGATGTGCACATCGGACATGCCGCCACGCCCGAGGAGAGCGCCCACCCGGTAACGACCAGCGAGCAGACGGCCTTCATCAGTCAAAGCAGTACTCCCAGCTCGCGCACACAGTTCTTCGTATTTTAGCGGAAACCGTCCGGGCCTCCGTTACGCCGCCGGCGTCACGGTGACGATGTTGCTGGACTCCGAGTAGGCGGACTCCACCTGGCCGCAGAAGTAGCGGAACTTGACCGTGAAGGTTCCGGCAGCGGGACCCGCGGTGATCTTGGCCGAGGTGGCGTCCGGGCCGACCGGGCCGGGGGATTCGGCGGCGCCGTCGGCCACGACCTCGTAGCCGGAGAGGGTCTGGCCGCTGGGGCAGGTCTGCGCTGCCCAGGTGGCCGTCACCTCGGCGCCGGAGGCGACTGACGCCGGCGCGACGGTGGGAGCGGCTGTCGGGTCGTCGGGGGTGGCGGCGGCGCCGTACACCGTGACCGTGATCGTGGAGCCCTTCGTCACCGGGCCGGTGGGGTTCACGTCGTAGACGGTGTCGGCGATCTGGTCCGGGGTGGTGGCCGCGTTCCCGGTCTGGACATCTGCCACGAATTCCATGGTGGCCAGTTTGTCGCGGGCCTCCGCGCTGGTCAGTCCCTGGAAATCAGCCAGGCTGACCTCGACGGTGTTGCTGGTGGGGGTCGGCGTCGGCGTGGGGGTCACGGCCGGGGTGGGCGTCGTGGTCTGGCTCGGTGCCGCCGGCGCCGATGTGGTCGGGGTCGTAGTCGGGGCCGGCGTCGTGTTGTCCTGTGTGAACAGGGCGATCAGGGTGCCGGTGAGCACGAGCGCGAGCAGGGCGATCAGGCCGATCAGTGGCCAGGTCCACGGGCTGCGCTTCTTCTCCTCGGTGTCCGTCTCCGTCGTGGCGGTCCGTGTCACTGGTGCTCCGGTGGGGAGCACGGTCGTGGCCTGCATTCCGCCGGCGCCGGGCATCAGCATGGTCGCGGAAGTGGGCGTGACGCCGTTCATGATGGCAGGCACGGATGCCGCAGCCGCCGCGATGTCGCCGCGGCGGAGGGCTGCGGCGGCACGGGACAGGTGCGCGGCGGAGGCCGGGCGGTCCGCGGGGTTCTTGGCGAGGCAGGAGATCACCAGGTTGCGCACCGGCTCCGACACCGTTTCGGGCAGGTCGGGGGCGGTCTCGTTGATCTGCGCCATGGCGATCGCGACCTGGGACTCGCCCGTGAACGGGCGGCGGCCGGCGAGGCTTTCGTAGGCGACGATGCCGAGGGAGTAGATGTCGGTGGTCGGCGACGCGGAGCGGCCGCTGGCCTGCTCGGGGGAGAGGTACTGCACGGTGCCCATGACCTGGCCGGTCGCGGTGAGCGGAACCTGGTCGGCGATGCGGGCGATGCCGAAGTCGGTGATCTTGACCCGGCCTTCGGGCGTGATCAACAGGTTTCCCGGCTTGATGTCGCGGTGCACGAGTCCCGCGGCGTGCGCTGCGTGCAGCGCGGCGGCCGTCTGGGAGACGATGTCCAGCACCGTGTCGGCGGGGAGGACATGCTCGCGCTCGAGGATGGTGGAGAGCGCCTCACCGGGTACGAGTTCCATCACGAGGAAGGCACTGCCGTCTTCTTCGCCGTAGTCGAACACGTTGGCGATGCCTTCGTGGTTGACGAGCGCGGCGTGACGGGCCTCGGCGCGGAAACGCTCGAGGAACCCAGGGTCACCGAGGTACTCGTCCTTCAGGATCTTGATGGCGACCGTGCGGCCGATTACGAGGTCGACGGACTTCCAAACCTCGCCCATACCGCCAATGGCGATCCGGGACTGCAGCTCGTATCGTCCCCCGAAGGTGAGCCCTGATGTGGGTCTCATTTGTTCAGCACCGCCTCTAGTACATCCTTTGCAATAGGTGCGGCAAGCAGATTGCCGTACCCCGTCTGGCCAAGTCCCCCGCCATCTTCAACGAGAACGGTGATCGCATATTTCGGATCCTCCGCAGGAGCGAATCCGGTGAACCACAAAGTGTAAGGCTCGTCCTCGGCGTTCTCCGCCGTGCCTGTTTTACCTGCCACCTTGACCCCATCTATTGTTGCATTGCTGGCGGCGCCGTCCTGGACTCCATTGACCATCATTTGGGTCAGTGTCGCCGCCGTTTCCGCACTCATCACGCGTTCCATCGCCTCCGGCTCGAAGACCTGAATCGGACTCAGATCCGGCGCGGTCACCTTGTCGACGAGGTTGGGCGTCATCAGCTGGCCGCCGTTGGCGATGGCGGAGGAAACCATCGCCATTTGGAGGGCCGTCGCGCGGACATCCGTCTGGCCGAAGGCCGACAATGCCGTCTGGGCGTCGTCGAGAACCGTGGGGTACACGCTCTGGGACACGTCCAGGGGGACGGAGTAGTCGGTGTTGAAGCCGAACTTCTCGGCCGTGTCGCGGATGGCCTCGTTCCCCAGCTGCAGACCCAGTTCGGCCATCGGGATATTGCAGGAGAGACGCAGTGCGGTGGCGAGGGTCACCGTGTCGCCGCCGCCGCAGGTGCCGCCGCCGGAGTTGATCACGATCGCCGACGATCCGGGCAGTTGGTAGGTGGCCGGGTTGGGGAAGGTGCTATCCGGGGTGAATTTGCCTGATTCCAGGGCGGCCGTCATCACGACCAGCTTGAACACCGAGCCGGGAGGGTTGAGGGTCTTGGTGGCCCGGCTGATCAGCGGGTCGTTCTCGTCGTTCAACAGCGCCTGGTAGTTGTCGGTGACCTGCTGGTTGTCGTGCACGGTGAGCAGGTTCGGGTCGTAGCTGGGCTTGGAGACCATGGCGAGGATGCGACCGGTCGCCGGCTCGGAGACGACGACGGAGCCGGTGAGGTCGCCGAGGGCATCCCAGGCGGCCTGCTGCGCGACCGGGTCGATGGTGACCTCCACGGAGGCTCCCGTGGGGTTCTGGCCGGTGATCAGGGCGTTCATCTTGTCGAAGAACTGGGCGTCGGAGGTTCCGCTCAAAACGCCATTGAGGGCGTGCTCCAGCCCGGTGGGCGCACCGTTGAGCGGAATGAATCCGGTGACCGGGGCGTAGAGCGGTCCGTTGCTGTAGGTGCGCTGGAACTTGTATTCATCGCCGGCGGGCATCGACTGGGCGATCGGCTGGCCCGCGACGAGGATCGGTCCGCGTTCAACGGAGTAGCTGTCGTAGAGCGTGCGGGTGTTACGGGCATCCGCGGACAGGCTGTCCGCCTGGAAGACCTGCACGATCGTGGTCGAGGCGAGCAGTGCCACGAACATGAGCAGCACCACGATGCTCACCCGTTTGAGTTCACGATTCATCAGACCACCAGCCTGGGTTGGTTGCGCACCGTGTCGGATAGGCGCAGGAGCAGGGCCACGATGATCCAGTTCGCGACGAGGGAGGACCCGCCGGCGGCGAGGAAGGGTGTGGTCAGACCGGTGAGGGGAATCACCCGGGTGACGCCGCCGATCACGATGAAGCACTGCAGGGCGATGACGAAGGAGAGGCCCACGCCGAGCAGCTTGCCGAAGTCGTCATTGCCGGCGAAGCCGATGCGGAAGCCGCGCGCGACGAGGAGCAGGTAGAGCGCGAGGATCGCGAAGACTCCGGCCAGGCCGAGTTCCTCGCCGAGGCTGGCGATGATGTAGTCGCTCTGCGGAACCGGGGTGATCTCGGGACGCCCTTGGCCCAGGCCCGTGCCGAGGAGGCCGCCCTTGGCGAGGCCGAAGAGACCCTGCACCAGCTGGTAGCTGCCGCCGTCGGCCCCGTAGACATCCGGGTTGAGCGCGTCGAGCCAGTTCCGGAACCGGCCGTTGACGTAGTCCAGGGTCTGGCTGGCGATGAGGGCGCCGCCGAGGAAGAGGGACATGCCCAGCAGCACCCAGCTGAGGCGGCCGGTGGCCAGGTAGAGCATGACCAGGAACAGGCCGAAGTAGAGCAGGGCGGTGCCGAGGTCGCGTTGGAAGATGATCACCGACATGGACAGCGCCCAGACCACGAGGATCGGGCCGAGGTCGCGCAGGCGGGGGAATCGCATGCCGAGGAATTTCTTGCCCACCATGGAGAGGCTGTCGCGGTTGCGCACGAGGTAGCCGGCGAAGAAGACGGCCAGGGCGATCTTCGCGATCTCGCCCGGCTGGAAGGTGGCGAAGGAGCCGACGCCGATCCACACGCGCGCCCCGCTGACCTCGCGGCCGAGGCCGGGCACGAGCGGGAGCAGGAGTAGGGCCACACCGACGAAACCCGCGATGTAGGTGTAGCGGAACAGCACCCGATGGTTGCGGATGATCAAGATGACCGCGATCGCGCAGCCGATGGCCAGGGCGCTCCACACGGTCTGACGCACGGAGGCGCTGGCCCAGCCGGACTCTCCGTTGGCCAGGTCGATGCGGTAGATCATGGCGATGCCGAGGCCGTTGAGCAGGGTGGCGATCGGCAAGATGAACGGGTCGGCCTCCCGGGCCACGACGCGCAGCACCACGTGCATGGCCAGCACCAGGGCCGACAGGCCCGCGCCGAGGAACACCAGAGTCGTGTCGATGCGTCCGAGTGCGCCGAGCTGAACGAGCACCACGCTGGCGGCGTTGATGCCGCAGGCGATGAGCAGCAGGAACAACTCGAGGTTGCGCAGCTTCTGCGGCAGGTGCAGGCGGCGCACGCGACCTGTGCGAGGCGGCGCATCCGTCGTCGTGGACCGGTTACTGGATGCTGGCATCTTGGAGCCGTTCGACGATGAGCAACGCGTCCGCGAGGGAGGTTGCGCTGATGGTTTGTTCGACCTGCTGCCGGTCGTAGACCCGCAGCTCGGACAGCTCCAGGTCGGTGTCCTCGAAGACGGAGGACAGGGAGACGGGTCCGAGGTCCTGTTGGACACCCTGGTAGATGGCGACCGTGCTGCCCTCGACCCCCACGAAGTAGCGGGACTGGGTCCACCGATAGCCCAGGAAGCCGGCGCCGACAATGGTCAGGACCAGCAGAATGATGCCGACCAGCCAGGTGAGCTTGCGGCGGCGGGCACGGCGGTTGTCTTCCTCGATCAGCTCCGAGAGGTAGTCCTGGGAGTCAGGTTCGAAGTGCGTCTCCCGCACGGGGTGCAGGCGCAGGCTGGACATGCGCAGTGCCCGGCCGCGGGTGGGCTCTTCGCCGAAGGCCAGGGGAGCGGATGCCGACCCGACCACGGTCGGCAGGTCGGTGCGTTCGGCGGGCGAGCCGATGTCGACGACGACGATGGTGACGTTGTCGGGGGCCCCGCCGTCGAGACTTTCCTTGACCAGGCGATCGGCGACGCCCAGGGCGTTGAGAGGGCTGAGGAGGGCCGCGGCGATTCCCGAATTCGAAACCACGCCGCTGAGCCCGTCGGAACAGATCAGCCAGCGGTCACCGGGGAAGGTCGCGAGGATGGAGGTGTCGATCTCCGGCGACGATTCGACGTCGCCCAGCACGCGCATGAGCACGGAGCGGCGCGGATGCACCATGGCTTCCGCCTCCGTGATGCGGCCGCTGTCGACGAGCCGTTGGACGAAGGTGTGGTCGATGGTGATCTGCGAGAGTTCACCCTCGCGGAGCAGGTAGATGCGGGAGTCGCCGATGTGGGCAATCGCCACCTCGTCTTCCAGCACGATCAGCGCACTGACGGTGGTGCCCATGCCGGTGAGTTCGGCGTGCTCGAACACGGTCTCGGCGAGCTGTGAATTCGCCGCGATCAGCGCCGCCTGCAGAGCGAACTCGGCGTCTTGCGGGGACTGGAAGTCTCGGTCAGCCTCGATGATGCGCTTGGTGGCGATCGCCGAGGCGACGTCGCCTCCGGCGTGGCCGCCCATGCCGTCGGCTACCAGGAAAAGATGGTGTCCGGAGTAGCCGGAGTCCTGGTTGTTGGACCGAATCTTTCCAACGTGGGACGTGGCCGCGCTGTGACTGACTGTCGCCATGAGCTACCGCCGGAGCTCGAAGCTGGTTGCGCCGATCTTGACGGTGGTGTTCAGGGGGACCGGGGTCGGCACGACCAGGCGGTTGCCGTCCAGGAAGGTGCCGTTGGTCGAATCGAGATCCTGGATCATCCACTTGTCATGCCAGAGCATCAGACGCGCGTGGTGGGTGGACGTGTAGTCGTCACGGATGACGAGGCTCGAGTCGCCGGACCGGCCGATCGTGATCGAGTCGCCCGTGAGCGGGAACTCGGTGCCGGCCTTCGGGCCGGAGGTGATCACGAGGCGGGTCGCGTTCTGGCTGGTGGCCTTGTCGTCCACGGCGGTGGACACCGGGCTCGGCCGGGCCGTGAACTGCTCCGTCGGTGCGGAGGCCGAGGCGGCAGGCGGCTGGGTGGCGGATGGAACAGGTGCGCCGCTCGGGAACGCGGCGGGCGCGCCGGCCGGAGCCGCAACATCAGCCTGCATCTTGCGCGCGCGCTGGCCGAACAGGTCGCTGCGCAGGGCGTAGACGATGCCGAAGATGAAGAGCCACAGCAACAGCAGGAAGCCGAGGCGCAGCACCAGCAGGGTGAGTTCGCTGACGCTCATGCGGTGGGCCCCCAGAAGCCGTCCATGTCGTGGCGTTCACGACCGCCGTCGCGACGACGCTCGGTGACGGGCTCGGACGACGAGGAGGCCTGCGCGATGACCCGGAAGACGATGCGAGTGCGGCCGATGGTGACGACGGAATCGGGTTCGAGGATGGCTTGGGTGACCGGCGAGCCGTTCAGCTGGGAACCGTTGGTCGAGCCGAGGTCGCGCACCTGGGCGCGGGAGCCGTCCCAGAGGATTTCGACGTGGCGGCGGGAGGTGCCGGAGTCGTCGATGGTGATGTCGGCGTCACTGCCGCGGCCGATGACAGTGTGCGACTGCGTGAGGGGGTAACGCTTGCCGTTGACCTCGATCACGGGGATCCAGGCGACACTGCCCTTGATGGTGCTGGAGTCGATCTGGACCATTCCCTCACTGAGGCCTCGATCCGCGGAGAGGGTGATCGAGACGCCGCCGGCGAACTGGTAGCGCTGCTCGCGACCGTGCTGCTGCACGAGTTCGGTGAGTTCATCAAGGAGGGTTGGACCAAGGGCTGACATGCGCTGGAAGTCGGCGTGGCTCATCCGCACCGTGAACCGATTGGGCGCGAGAATTCGATCGCGGGACACGACCGCTGCTTTTGTGTCGAGTTCGCGACGCAGCGCCGAGGTGATTTCCACCGGCTGCAATCCCGACTTGAAGGTTTTGGCGAAGGCACCGTTGACGGCGCGTTCGAGACCCTTTTCAAAACTATCCAGAATGCCCACAGGTCTCCCGATCCGATCCTTTCGGCTATGAGCATGTTACTTGTCTCAAGTGTTAACTCACCCGCCGGGCAATACCCGGCGAGGGTTGTCATCCTACGGGAGCGAGTCTGTGTCGCCACGTCGGGCGCATATCCAGCGTGGGTTCAGGGTGTTCGCCACGCCGTGCAGACCCGTGTTTGCGGGGCCTGCCTGCCTCGAATGGCGGAGGGCCCTCGGAAAGTGCTAATCTTCCTAAGTTCGCGCGAGTGGCGGAATTGGCAGACGCGCTGGCTTCAGGTGCCAGTGTTCGAAAGGACGTGGGGGTTCAAGTCCCCCCTCGCGCACAGTGAACAACATGGGTTGATTGCCAACAACCCAGTCGGACAGGAAGGCCCCCGAGCGATCGGGGGCCTTTTGTCGTTCCGGTGGTTTCAGCCCCGGTGGTCGAGCCCGTCTAGCCCTGAGCCCCGGGACCGAACCATAAGCCCCGAAACCTACAGCTTCGCTCGCTTGCTGGGCAGTGCGATCAGCGTCTGTTCCGGGGCGACCTCGCCCGGTGGCCGGAGCCAGTACTGGGTGCCGGTTCGGATGATGCTCCAGTG
>NZ_SOGK01000008.1:0-61665 GCF_004564305.1 Cryobacterium sp. TMT3-29-2 | reverse complement strand
GTCGAACCGCCGCACCTGGCCGGCCGCGGCCTGCGCCACGCGCAGCCGCTCTGCCTGGTCGCGCGCCTCGGGCTCACGGGCCGCCGCCAGCGTCGCCGCGGCGAGGTCCCGGTCGACCTCGTCCAGCCGGTCCGGCAGCTCACGCAGGAGCGTCCGGGTCTGGTCGATGGCTGCCGCGTGCAGCGCGACCTCCTCCTGCAGCGTCACGATGTCGGCCTCAATGCCGGGCAGCAGTCGTTCGGCGTCGAGCACGTCGTTCAACGACCCCAGCTGGCCCAGGAGGTCCTCGGTGACGGCGTTGAGGCTCTCGGTCGTTTCCACCAGGTTCGGGTCGTCCTGGTACTCGCGCCAGGCATCTCGCGCGTGCACCTCGCCGGCCAGGGCCTGCCGGAGCACTTTCTCTGCCTCGACCCGCGTGCGGAGCGCCGGCCAGACGCGGGACGCCCGGTTCGCGCCGAGAACGGCCGCTCGGTCGAGGGCGACCTTCTCCCGCCGGGCATCGAGAACGGCCAGTGCCGAGTAGGCGTCGTTGCGGCGGCCCTGCCGGCTGCGCAGGTCTTCCTGGTCCTGCACGGTGATGGTGGCCAGGGTCAGCGCGGACGTGGCCCGTTCGGCTCCCTCCGCAGCATCGGTCAGCAGCCCCTCCAGCTGCGCCAGGGCGGCGGCGAACCAGGACCGGTCGCGAGTGCCGGGCGCGTCGGCCGACGCGTTGCCTGGCGGTTCGTCGCGCTGCAATTGCCGGGACGCGGTGTCCGCCAGGCCGGCCAGGTGGCGGCGCACGGATTCCAACTCATCGTCGAGCGACTTGCGCCGGTTGATCAGCGCGAGTTCGAGCTGCTCGAACCGGGCCGTGCCGAAGAGCGTGCGCAGCACCCCTCGCCGGTCGTCGGTCTTGGCCAGCAGAAAGCGCTGAAACCGGTTCTGGGCCAGCAGGACCACCTGCAGGAATTGGTCCTGCTTGAGCGGCAGGATGCGGCTGAGCTCGTGCCCGACGTCGACCGGACGGGTCGCCACGCTGCGCCACCCGCCCGAGGCGCCCGGTTCGTCGTGCGGGTCACGGACCGCCTGGTCACGGATGTCGAGGCGCGCGTCGGGCGGGGACATGGTCGTCCCCGAGCCGCGCTTCTTCTTCTTCTCGTACTTGGGTGTGCGGTAGATGCGGTAGTCGTTCTCGTCGAGAGCGAATTCCAGCTCCACGAAGGTGGGATCTCCCGGTTCGCAGTGGTCACTGCGCAGCGGGGACTCCGTTCCCTCGTAGCGCGGCACGCTGCCGTAGAGGGCGAAGCAGACGGCGTCGAGGATGCTGGACTTGCCCGCACCGGTCTTGCCGGTGATCAGGAAGATTCCGTCGGCGTCGAAACGCTCGAAGTCGATCACCTGCTCGTTCTTATAGGGGCCGAATCCGGCGATCCGCAGGCGTTTGATCTTCATCGGCTGATCTCCTTCAGGTCACCCTCGGTCAGAAGCTCCGCCACCAGGTCTCGCTCGAACTCGGTCTGGCCGACCCCGTTGCGCACAAACTCGAGGAATCCGGCGACAATCTCGCGGTCGGTCTGGCGGTTGATGCGGTCTCCGTAGCTGGCGGCATCCGGGTCGGCGACGATCTCGGGGCGATGCTCCAGCGTGACGCAGTGCGGGAATCGTCTCTGCAGCCGCCGGATGCCGTCGAGAGGCCGCATCTGATCGGTCAGGACCGCCGACACCCAGTCGGGCTCGAACTCCGCGTAGGCGTCATCGGTCAGGAGCTGCTCGATCTCTCCGGTGAGCACGCTGAGCCGGCGCGGAACCGGAAGGTCGATCCATTCGATCTCGGCGGCGGGGCCGGCCTGGAGCTCGACCAGCCAGCAGCCCCGCGGCTTGCCGGCCTCCGAGAAGGAATAGTGCAGGGGTGCGCCCGAGTAGCGCACCCGGTCCGTGAGCCGGGCCCGGCCGTGGATATGGCCGAGGGCGACGTAGTCCGGTCCAGTGAAATCCGCTCCAGTGAACTCCGCTCCAGTGAACTCCGCTCCAGTGAACTCCGCTCCGGTGAACACCGATACGGGCACCAGGTCGAGGCCCCCCGCGGTGATGTCCCGCACGGCATCGGTCGCCGCGGCGGCGGGCACTCCCGCCGCGAAGCAGTGGCTGAGCACCACCGATCGCCCGCCGCGGGCGGCCAGGTCGTCGCGGATGCGCTGCATCACGAAGGTGAGCACCTGCTCGTGCGTCTTCAGCGGTTCGCCCGAAGGCCCCGTGAAAGATCCAAGGTGACGCACCAGCGCCGGCTCCAGATAGGGGATGCCGTAGAAGTGAACGGGCCCGTGCCGGTCGGGCACGGTGACCGGCTCGAGCACCTGCTCCGGCCGGGTCAGCACGTGGACGCCCGCGAGGGCTGCCCACTCCGACTGGAAACCCAGGCGGGTGGCCGAGTCGTGGTTGCCGCTGGTCATCACCACCGTCGCCCCGGCCTGGCGGATCTCCCGCAGCACCGACGCGAGCAGCGTGTAGCTCTCCGCCGACGGCATTGCCGAGTCGAAGATGTCGCCGGCGACCGCCACCACGTCGATCTGACGCTGCCGCACCACTTCCACCAGCGCATCGAGAACCTTCCGCAGGTGACCCAGGGTCGGATGCGTGTGGAAGGTGCGCCCGATGTGCCAGTCAGACGTGTGCAGGATCTTCATGCTGAACACGCTATCGCCGACCGCCGACACCGAACCGCACCCGGCACGGCGTTCTGTGTTTGTCTTTGTTTTGCTTGACAAACAAAGACAAACACAGGTAGCATTTTCGTATTCTACAAATTCGTGGTTTCGGCCACTCAGCGTCGAGGAGGTCGCCATGTTCGCCGAGGAACGCCAGGCCCTGATCGTCGATCTGGTCAGCAGCTCGAACCGGGTCACGGTCAGCGATCTCGCCTCCCGGTTCGACGTCACCCCCGAAACGGTGCGCCGCGACCTCGACAGTCTCGAGGGTTCCCGTCAGCTGCGCCGGGTGCACGGCGGCGCTGTTGCCTTCGACCGGCAGAGCATGTCCGAGCTCAGCCTCGAAGAGCGCCAGACGCAGCACCACGACGAGAAGCAGCGCATCGCGGCCGCCGCCCTCGCCATGATTCCCGCGAGCCAGACCGGGTCCGTCCTGCTGGATGCCGGCACCACCACCGAACTGCTCGCCGACCTCCTGCTCGACTGGACCCCGGCTGCCCCCGGTGACGAGCTCCTGGTCATCACCAACGCGGTGCCGATCGCCACCAAGCTCGCCGGCAACGACGCCGTCTCGTTGTACATCCTCGGCGGACGTGTGCGTGGCCTCACCCGCGCCGTCGTGGGTCCCAGCACCATCAGCCAGCTCGATGCACTGCGGCCCGACATCGCGTTCGTCGGAGCCAACGGCGTTCACGCCGAGTTCGGTTTCAGCACTCCGGATGCCGTCGAATCCGCCGTGAAGACAGCCATCGTCCGTTCGGCCCGTCGGGTTGTGGCACTGGCCGATTCCTCCAAGCTCGACAAGGAAACCCTGATCCGCTTCGCGGCCCTGGGCGACATCGACGTGCTGATCACGGACGCCCTCCCATCAAATGAACTTGCCGCAGCCCTGGCCGCGGCCGACGTTGAGGTTGTGATCGCGTGATCATTACGCTTACCCCGAATCCGAGCCTGGACCGCACCATCGAGCTGGGCGCCCCATTGGCCCGCGGCGAAGTGCAGCGCGCCGGGTCGTCCCGCGAAGAGCCGGGCGGCAAGGGCGTGAACATCGTCCGGGCCCTCGAAGCCTCGGACGTCCTGAGCCTCGCCATCCTCCCCGGCGACGAGCAAGACCCCGTCCTGGTGGCCCTCCGGGCCGCGGGGGTGCCCCACCTCGGCATGCCGATCGGCGCCGCGATCCGCAGCAACATCGCGCTGACCGAGGCCGACGGCACCACCACCAAGGTGAACGTGCCCGGCCCGGTGCTGAGCGCCGCCCAGCAGACCCAGCTGATCGAACTCGTGCTGCAGAAGGCGGAGGGTGCCAGCTGGCTCGTTCTGGCCGGCTCGCTGCCGCCCGGCGTCCCCGTCGACTTCTACGCCGACATCACCCGGGAGCTTCGCAGCCGGTTCGGCGCGAACGCCCCCCGGGTGGCCGTCGACTCGTCCGGCGCGCCCCTCGCCGCAGCCGTCACTGCCGGGCCGGACCTGATCAAGCCCAACGCGGAAGAGCTGGCCGAGCTCACCGGCATCCCCGACCCGGACAGCCTCGAGGGTCATCCGGTGCTCGTGGCCCGCGCCGCCGAGCGGCTCGTCGCCGCCGGCGTCGGTGCCGTGCTGGCCACCCTCGGTTCCAAGGGCGCCGTGCTGGTGACCAAAGACGGCGCCTGGCTTGCCCAGACGCCACCGATCGTCGCCCGCAGCACCGTCGGAGCCGGCGATTCCTCCCTGGCCGGCTACCTGCTCAGCAGCATCGCCGGCGGCTCCGCCCCGGACTCCCTGCGCCAGGCCGCAGCCCACGGGGCTGCAGCCGCTTCCCTGCCCGGATCAACCGTTCCGGCACTGCGTCAAACGAGACCGGGCGACGTCACCCTGACGTTGCTCAACACCCATCCAAAGGAGGATGTCCAGTGAGTTCACTGATCACCCCGGAGCTTGTCGCTCTGGATATGAACCTCGGAGCCGCACCCTCGAGCGTGATCCGGCATCTTGCCGAGCTCGTCGTCGGAGCCGGCCGCGCCACCGAGATCGAGAGCCTCTACGCGGATGCCCTCGCCCGCGAGGCGAAGACGGCCACCGGCATCCCCGGTGGCCTAGCCATCCCGCATTGCCGTTCGGCAGCCGTGACGGAGCCGACGCTGGCGTTGGCCCGACTGACCTCCCCGGTCGATTTCGGCGCCGCAGATGGTCCTGCGGACCTCGTCTTCCTGATCGCCGCCCCCGAGGGCGCGGACCAGGAACACCTTAAGATCCTGGCCAAGCTGGCCCGCTCGCTGATGAAGGCACCTTTCACCGCGGCGCTGCGCGCCGCGAAGACCCAGGCCGAAATCGTCGAACTGGTCACCAGCGTCGTCTCCCCGGTGCCCGAGGCCGCGGGCGGCGTCGCCGGCGCCCACGTCGGCAGCACGCCGTCCGCAACATCCGTGGGCACCAAGCGCATCGTCGCCGTGACCGCCTGCCCGACCGGCATCGCGCACACCTACATGGCTGCCGAATCCCTCGCCGCCGCGGCCAAGGCCGCCGGCGTCGACCTGCAGGTCGAGACCCAGGGCTCGGCCGGCCTGACGATGCTCGACCCGGCCGTCATCGCCGCGGCCGACGCCGTCATCTTCGCCGTCGACGTCGACGTTCGCGGTCGCGAGCGCTTCGCCGGCAAGCCCGTCATCCAGGTGCCCGTCAAGCGCGGCATCGACGAACCGGCCAAGCTCATCCAGGATGCGCTGGCTGCGGCCCAGAACCCCAACGCCCGCCGCGTCGGCGGAACCGTCGGTGCGGCCGAAGCAGCGGAGACCAGCGAGCACTTCGGCCAGAAGGTCAGGCGCGCCCTGCTCACGGGCGTCAGCTACATGATCCCGTTCGTCGCCGGTGGAGGTCTGCTGATCGCCCTCGGTTTCCTCCTCGGAGGCTACGAGATCACCGAGGTCGCCGACACGGTCACCCTGCAGAACAGCCCGTTCAACCTGCCGGAAGGTGGCATGCTCACCTACCTGGGAGCCGTCTTCTTCAAGATCGGTGCCCTGTCGATGGGCTTCCTGGTTCCGGCCCTGGCCGGTTACATCGCCTACGCGATCGCCGACCGCCCCGGAATCGCCCCCGGTTTCGTCGCCGGTGCCGTCGCCGGGTTCATGGGTGCCGGCTTCCTCGGCGGCATCGCCGGTGGTCTTCTGGCCGGCCTGGCAGCCGCCAGCTTCGCGAAGCTCGACGTTCCGCGCTGGCTCCGCAGCCTGATGCCCGTCGTCATCATCCCCCTGGTCGCGTCGATCGTCGCCTCGGGCCTGATGTTCCTGGTTCTCGGCGGCCCCATCGCGCTGCTGACCACCGCCCTGAACGAGTGGCTCTCCGGCATGACCGGCGCCTCCGCCATCCTGCTCGGCCTGATCCTGGGCCTCATGATGGGCTTCGACCTCGGTGGACCGGTCAACAAGGTTGCCTACGCCTTCGCCGTCGCGGGCCTCGGCACGGCCACCCTCGCCAACCAGGCTCCGTGGGAGATCATGGCCGCGGTCATGGCCGCCGGCATGGTTCCGCCGCTCGCCATGGCTTTGGCCACGGTGCTCGACCGCCGCCTGTTCACGGTCGCCGAGCGCGAGAACGGCAAGGCCGCCTGGCTGCTGGGTGCGTCGTTCATCTCCGAAGGCGCCATCCCGTTCGCTGCCGCGGACGTGTTCCGGGTGATCCCGGCCTCTATGGTCGGCGCCGGCGTCACGGGTGCTCTCTCGATGGCCTGGGGTGTCACGTCCAAGGCCCCGCACGGCGGAATGTTCGTCTTCTTCGCCATCGACAGCTTCCTTCTCTTCGCCCTGGCGATCGCGATCGGTACCGTCATCTCGGCACTCCTGGTGATCACGCTGAAGCGTTACGCTCGGAAGACACCGTTGGTCGTCGCGGACGCAACAGCGCCCGCCCTGGTCAACGCTTAACCGCACGTCGGCCGCCCCGAGAGATTCGGGGCGGCCGACGCGTAGCATCGATAGCGCAGTATTTCTGCTGCGCAAGAATAGAGGTTGTCCCGTGCAGAATTTCACTGGTGTAGGCGTGAGCCCCGGCCGGATCATCGGATCCGTTCGCCAGATGCCCAAACCAATCAGCGAACCCCCGGCCGGTGAACGCCTTACAGCGGCGACAACGCCCGAAGCCGCGACGGCGGAGCTACGGACAGCCTCCAAGGTGGTGCAGACCGAGCTTCAGCGCCGGGCCGAAGCGGCCACCGGCGCCAGCAAATCGGTTCTGGAGGCCACCGCATTGATGGCCACCGACCCGATGCTGATAAAGGCCGCAGTTAAATTAATCGTCACCGGAACATCCGCCGAACGCGCGATCTGGGAGTCCGGCGCATCCGTCGCCGAGATGCTGCACAACCTCGGCGGTTACATGGCGGAGCGGGCCACGGATGTCCTCGACGTTCGGGCCCGGATCGTCGCCGAGCTGCGCGGCGTCACCGCCCCCGGCATCCCCCAGTCCGATGAGCCCTTCGTTCTCGTGGCCGAGGACCTCGCCCCGGCCGACACCGCCACCCTCGACCCGAACAAGGTCCTCGCCCTGGTCACCAGCGGCGGCGGACCGCAGTCGCACACCGCGATCATCGCCCGCGCCCTCGGCCTGCCGGCCGTCGTCGCCGCCGTCGGCGTCGACGCCCTCACCGACGGCACCGAGGTCTACGTGGACGGCGCCGCCGGCACCCTCCAGGTTGACCCCGGCGACGAACAGCGCACCGCCGTCACGGCGTGGGAGCACGTCGCGGCCAGCCTGTCCGTGTTCGACGGCACCGGCACCACCGCCGACGGCCACCTCGTTCCGCTGCTGGCCAACGTGGGCGGGGCCGCCGACGCGGTCAAGGCCGCGGCAGCCGGCGCCGAGGGCGTCGGACTGCTCCGCACCGAGTTCTGCTTCCTCGAGCGCGACACCGAGCCCACCATCGACGAGCAGGTCGTGGCCTACCGCGGCGTGTTCGACGCGTTCCCCGGCAAGAAGGTCGTCGTGCGCACGCTCGACGCCGGCGCCGACAAGCCACTGCCGTTCCTCACCGACAGCACCGAGCCCAACCCGTCGCTCGGCGTTCGCGGTTACCGCACTGACCTGACCAGCCCCGGCGTGCTCAAGCGCCAGCTCACGGCCATCGCGACCGCCGCGGCGGCCTCCACCGCCGTGGTCTGGGTGATGGCACCGATGATCGCCACGGTCGACGAGGCCGCCGACTTCGCCGCCATGTGCCGCGTCGCCGGGCTGAAGACCCCCGGCGTCATGGTGGAGGTTCCCTCCGCGGCGCTCCGCTCGGCGAGCATCCTGACCGAAGCCGAATTCGTCAGCCTCGGCACGAACGACCTGACCCAGTACACGATGGCCGCCGACCGTCAGCTCGGCACTCTCGCCGCGCTGAACTCCCCGTGGCAGCCGGCCGTGCTGCAGCTGATCCAGCTCACCGTCGCCGGGTCCATCGCCGAGGGTCACAACAAGCCCGTCGGTGTCTGCGGTGAAGCCGCTGCCGACCCGGTTCTCGCGGTAGTTCTCGTCGGGTTGGGCGTCAACACCCTGTCCATGACGGCCCGGTCAATGTCCGCCGTGGGTGCCGTGCTGAAGTCCGTGACGCTCGAGCGGGCTCGTGAACTCGCCCAGATCGCCGTTTCGGCACGCAATTCGGACGAAGCGCGTACCCGCGTGCGCGCCGAATTGCCCATACTTGAAGAGCTGGGACTCTAGCCGCTTCGGATTGACGTCGCATCGCATCATCACCGGCGAGCCACCCCGTCGCCGGGCACTAATTAGGAGGAACCATGTCCGAACGTAAAGCCACCATCGCGAGCCGTGTCGGCCTGCACGCCCGCCCCGCGTCCATCTTCGCCGCGGCCGTCGGCGAGCTGCCCCTCGAGGTCACCATCTCCCTCGAGACCGACCCGGCCGAAGACGCAATGGATGCCTCGAGCATCCTGTCGCTGATGAGCCTGGGCGCCGCCAACGGCGACGTCGTTGTGCTGCGTGCCGAGGGCGACGGAGCCGACGCTGCTCTCGACTCCCTCGTCAAGATCCTCGAAACGGACCTCGACGCCGAGTAGCGACACCGACCGAAGGCACCCTCAGTCCGCGTGGAACACACCGGAGTGGGGGTGCCTTTTCGCGTACTCAGGCTCCCGTCGTGCGCTCGGGTGCGACGGGCGTGACCAGGGTGATGAACGCGCTCAGCTGGGCCAGGGTCTCCACCCGGGGCGGCAGCGTCTCGGTCAGGGCCGGCGAGTACACCAGCCAGGCCGCCCACTGGGCGCGGGAGACGGCCACGTTGAGCCGGTTCGCCAGGAGCAGGAACTCGAGGCCGCGCGGAACGTCCTCCGCCGCGGAGGCGGCCATCGAGATCACGGCGACCGCCGCCTCCCTGCCCTGGAACTTGTCCACCGTGCCCACGGGCACGTCGCCCAGGCCGGCCTGGGCGAGGCGGCGGCGCAGCAACTCGACCTGCGCATTGTAGGGTGCCACCACGATCACGTCGTCCTGGGCCAGCGGAGCGCTCCGGCCATCGGATGTCCAGGGTCGGCCGAGCAGATCGGTCACCAGTGCGAGAACGGCTTCGGCCTCCTCCACCGACGAGGTGGAGTTGAATCGGTGCGGCACCGGCACCGGGTGCCGCCCCGGTTCCACGCCCTCAAGGTGGCGGTCGGAGGGGTGCGAGTGCAGCCGACCCTCGTAGGACAGTGCCGACACCGGGGCGCACACGCTCGGATGCATGCGCCAGCTGGTCTTCAGGAAGTAGCCGAATTCCGGCGGGAGCACCTGGTGTCCGTCGCTGAGCCAGCCGAGCGCCGAGCCGTCGACCGGTTCGGGGTGCGTGCCCTGGCTGACCTGGGGCAGCTGTTGCGGGTCGCCGAGCAGCAGCAGGCGTTCGGCCGCGACGGCAGCTGCGATGGTGCTGGCGAGGGAGAACTGGCCGGCCTCGTCGATCACGAGCAGGTCGAGGGAGCCCCGCGGCACCCGGTCGGCGTTGCTGAAGTCCCAGGCGGTGCCGCCGAGCACCCAGCCGCCGGACTGGCCGGTGAACCGCGCGAAGGTCTTGGTATCGAGCAGAGTCCACGGCACCGGCTTCTTCTCGTCGCCCTTCTTCGCCTTCTTGCCGACCTGCGCGGGCTCCAGACCGGCGTCGACGCCCGCGGCCAGCACGGCCCGGAGCATGTTCTCGACCGCCGCATGCGATTGCGCGACCACGCCGATGCGCCAGCCGTGCCGCACCACGAGGTCGGCGATCACCCTCGAGCCGACGAAGGTCTTGCCGGTTCCGGGCGGGCCCTGCACCGCGAGGTAGGACCGGTCGAGCACGAGCAGGGTGTCCCGGATGGCGCTGCGCACATCGCCGTCGCCGGGCTGCGGCAGGGGCTGCGCCGGCCCGCTCGCGCCGAGCAGCCGAGGCGGGACCAGCCCGCTTGCCGCGAGCAGCCGGGGCGGGCGTCGGCGCAGCAGGTCGAAGGCCGCGTCCGGCAGCGGTTCCGGCCATCGGGAGAGCACGGCACGACCCCATTCCGAGATCGCGCCCACCTGAGTGCCGGCAGGCGGCGGAGTGCCGGGGGTGAGGGCGATCGGCAGTTCCCGGTGGGTGGGCGCATCGCGTTCGAGCACCTCCTCGACCAAATAGACCGACTCGTCGATCACATCGATGATGGTCGCCTTGTTGTGCGCGGTGCGCGCGCCGGGGGCGTCGCTGCGGCTGATCGGCGGGTAGGGACGGTCGTAGAGCAGGAACGGCTGCTGCCCGACCTTGAGCGAACTGCCCGGCGCGAGTGCCCCGGCCAGGCGCAGCACCCGGCGGTCGAGCGCCTGGCGGCCCTCCCGGTGCCAGCCCAGGTGCACGGTCGCTCTCTCGACGACGAACACGTCCCGGGTGTCCGCCCACTCGTCGACGGGCGCGCCCAGGCGGCTGTAGTGGTCCCACCAGAACGATTTCTGCTCCCGCCGGTGGTAGTCGATCGCCGCTGAGGCGAGGGCGAGTGCGGTCTGGTCGGCGGTGCGCTCGGCCGGGGGAACGTCGGCGAGCAGCGCGCACAGTTCGAGGTAGACCGGGTCCGGTTCCCGCACCGGTAATGCCACGCCGACCAGGGTCGCCGGTGACGAGGCGCCGCTCGGCTGCTCGGCCGCGCGCGCCAGCAGCCAGTCCCGCAGACGCAGGGTGGAGCGGCAGTCGTACGCGTTGTACCGGGCGATGTCATGCAGAATCTGCTCTGCGGCATCCGTCAGCCCGGCGGCCAGCAGGGCGCGCGAGCGCACGTATTCGGTGATCGAGTCGGCGGCGTTGGCCACGCCCTCACGTTCCGTAAGGCCCATGTAGAGCGGTTCGAGCTTCTTCAGCGAGTAGCTGCGGCTGCCGATCCGCAGCCCCTGGCGCACGATCGGGTAGAGGTCCACGAGCACGTTCTGGCGCAGCAGGTCGTCGATCACCTCCTCGCCGACCCCGTGCCGGGCGGCAAGGCCGAGCAGGTGGGTGCGCTCATAGGGGGCGTAGTGGTAGATGTGGAGCCCCGGATGCCGCGAACGGCGCTCCCGAACGTACTCCAGGAAGTCGATCAAAGCCTGGCGTTCCCCGGCGTGGTCGTGCGCCCAGAAGGTGCGGAAGGTATCGTCCGGTTCGACCAGCCCGAACAGGTAGTCGAGCCCCCACTGTCCGTTGCCACTGCCACCCTCCTGGCCGCCACTCTCCTGATACAGCGGATCGCCCTCGAAGTCGAAGAAGATGTCGCCGGCGTCGGCCACGGGCAGCGACGCGAGGACGGCCGGGTCGATGATCTCCCAGTTCAGGGGTCGGCCGGGGCCCCGCGGTGCGATCTGCAGCCGGGCCTGCCCCTGCAGGGTGCCCAGCGTGGCGTCGGACAGGCCGGGTACGGTCTCGTGCCGCGCTGCGAGGTCGTCGATAGAGCGCACGCCCGCGGCGCGCAGCCGGGCGCGCTGGCTGAGCCGCAGGTTCGCCACCAGGAGCACGTCTCGGTGCCGCTGCACCTGCTCCTCGCACAGGTCGCAGCGGCCGCAGGCGGCGTAGCGGGGGTCACCCCACGGGGTGGCCTCGGGGTCAGCCAGACGCTCGTCGACCAGCCGTTCGAGCCGGGCCCGCCGGGCGCGGTAGACCGGCAGGATGTCCTGCAGCCGGTGCGAGCTCGTGCGGCCGTCGCCCAGCAGGAGGTGCACGTTCGGACCGGTGGGGATGCCCATCCGCTGCAACTGGTCGCTGTACGCCGCCAGCTGCAGCAGCGCCGTGATCTTCGCCGAGCGCGCCAGCTTCGTGTCATAGACCTCGTAGGTTGGGCCCTCATAGTTCGCGGCCTCGTAGGTCGCGGCCTGGTCCTGCTGCTGGCTCTGGTCGTCCTCCGCGGTGCGGATGATGAAGTCCGCGTAGCCCAGGAACCTCCCGTCGAAGAAGGCGGCCTGGAACACCACCTCGGCGCCCGCACGCAGGGCCGTCTCGCTCTGCGCAGTGGCGGTCTCCAGGTCTCCAAGGGCACCACGTTCGATCTCGACGACGGTGCGGGTCGCGCGCAGGTGTTCGAGCATCCGCAGCTCGTGGACGTCACCCAGCTCGGCGGTTCGCCGGAGCATGGCGTCTTCGGTCGCCGGGGCGGCGTCGATGCGCCCCAGTTTCGCGTCGAGCCGGCGAAGGAATGCCCACTCGCAGGCGGCCGCGGCGCTGAGGTCACTCGCTGAGTAGACAACGGTGGCAGAGTCTGTCAGGAACACGTGGATCTCCTCTTTCCGAAAACGCCGAACCGAGGACGGAAGCGCTGGTCACGGATGTTTCGAGGCTATCCGAGACCACCGACGCAAACCCGGGGAAGCGGACTCTTCCCCCGGCCGCCGCACTCAACTAGGGTTGCCCTACACGCGGCGGACGAGGCACCACTCGGCTTCTGCGACGCGGTTCGATGCTGATCCGATTCTGGCCGATCATCCGGCCCGATGTGCGACGACCGAGTGCCGTTTCCCTGCAACCAAGCGAGAAGGAACACACCGTGACTGACAGCCAGAACCCCGTACCCACTGCCAACGCCACCGGCCCCGACGCCCACAACATCAAGGACTGGACCGACCTCGGCAAGGAGATGTGGTCCTACCTGACCGGCAAAAGCGCCGTCATCAACTACAGCTTCATCGACATGACCGTGGAGGTGCCTCGCGACATCGGCCCCGACGCCCCCCGTGCCACCTGGAAGCTGAACGGCACCCTGCGGGTCACCACGAGCGAGGGTTCCGGCACCGAACCGCTCACCAAGTAGTCATGAGCCCCACCACCCGCCTGGACATCGACCTGGAGTTCTCCCTCGCGGAGCCGGGCACACCGGGCGACACCACGGAGGCGACCGGCGCCGAGCAGATGGGCGGAACAATCACGGCCAGCGGCCTCGACGTCGAGATCTTCTCCAGCAAGCCCGAGATGTTCGTGCGCACCAGCACGATGAAGCTGAAGCAGCTCCGCGGCCTGGCCGGTGCCCTGGCCGAACGCGGCCTAACCGTCTCCGTGTCCGGCCCCGACGGCCTGATCATCCGGCTGGGAGCCGTCAAGGCACCCGTCATTCAGCGCCTGCTGACCGGTTCGTCGCACATTACGCTCGGCAGCCGGGCCGCGCTGGTTCCGCTCCTGCGGCGGCGCAGTACCGCACCGAAGGCGGGCCTGACCCTGCCGTTGCCGCCGGGCACCCTGTTGCCGTTGGTGCCGACCTTCGACCGGCGCATCCGTCGCCGGGTGACCACGACGCACTACACACCGGGGGCAGGCCGGCCCCGGCTGGTTTTCGTGATCGGCTCGGAGAACTGGAACGGTCAGATGCCGCGCGAGTTCGATCTGCTGCCGACGATCACCACCATCGGTTCGGCCCCGGATGCCGACCTGCAGCTGGCCGGTCTGCAACCGTTCCATGCCGAAATCCGCCACGACGACAACGACGAGTACATTCTGTATCCGCTCGGCGAGGTCTCCGGCGGAGCCAAGCGGAACTACCGCCAGGGAGACGGCGACGGGCAGATCCTGCGTACCGGAGCCCGGATCGAAATGGGTCCGTGGCGGATGGCCTTCTTCCGCGAGGAGTACGCCGATCACGGTCGCCCCTACGGCGGTCGGGTGGGCGGGGAACTCTCCGTGCAGAAACCGCAACCGAGTCGCCGCGCGGCCCGGGAGGCGCGCGAGGCCAACGCGGCCGGGGCGGGCGGCACGAGCGGGGGCACCGCGCCGACGACCGCGCAGTCGGGGCCGGTGGACGACTCCGAGATCTAGGGATCCCAACCTGGGCGGCGCCACTCGCGGCGCACCCCGTGGAAGCCGGCACTCGGTAAAACGTGTGCCGGCTTCTTTCACGTGCGCCGCATCCGTTGTCGAACGAATTCGACGGAGATTCTGCGAAGAAAGCGGGTTTGCGGGCTGTTTGGGGTGGTTATGGGCAAAATCTCCGTCGAATTCGTTCGGGCAGCAGTGGCAGCAGAGTGCAAGGCAAGGCAAGGCCGGGCGAGGCAGGGCAAGGCAGGGCAGGGCAGGGCGAGGCAGGGCAAGGCGAGGCAGCGCGAGCGTCGCTGCAGTTCCGGCGGATGATGTGGCTAACTCAGGAGATTCGTCCGACCGGGCCGAACATTCGCCCCGACTCGGCACTGGTCCGCGGGGGCGTTCAACCCGGGCGACGGATGTCCTGAATTAGCCACACGCGCAGGCTCGGCCGGGCCTGACCCACGGAAGACTGCGGCGGTGCCGACTCGCGCCGCTAGACGGGCTCCCCCGAGGCCTGTGCCGCCGGGATGCGCTCGCCGGGGGCGGCATCCTCGGGGCGGGGCTCCGCGTGCGGTGCGGTGCCGGACAGGCGCAGCGTGGCCAGGAAGCCGAGCACGAGGAACCCGGCTGCGGCGTACGCCGAGTAGCGGGTACCGTCGCTGAAAGCCTCGCGGGCGGCATCCGCCAGCTCGGGGCTCTGTTCCTCGAGCGACGGGATCACCGAACCCGCGCTGTCGACGACCGCGTCCACGATCTGACTCTGGGTCTCGGCGGGCAGCCCCGGAATCTCGGCCAGTTTCGCGTCGAGCGACGCCCCCACCGAGGTGAACAGCACGGTGCCGAGCACCGCGATGCCGAGCGCCGAGCCGATCTGCCGGGCGGTGCTGGAGGTGCCGGAGCCCTGACCGCTCTGCGCCACCGGCACATCCTTGAGCACGACGCCGGTGAGCTGGGCGGTCGCGAGGCCCACGCCGATGCCGTAGACGAACAGGAACGGCACCACGACGAGCCAGCTGGACTGTGCCGTGACGACCAGGCCGAGGCCTGCGACGCCGATGATCTCGGCGAGGATCCCGAACCGCACGATGGTCTCGGGCGAGATCTTGTTGCCGAACGCACCCGACACCCCGCTCGCCACGAAGGAGCCGAGGGCCAGGGCGAGCAGCACGAACCCGGTCTGCAGTGCGTCGTAGCCGAGCACGTTCTGCAGCCAGAGCGGCAGCGACAGGATAATGCCGAACTCCCCGAGGGAGACGATCAGGGCGGCGATGTTGCCGTTGCGGAACGAAGGGATCGTGAAGAGGGAGAAGGCGAGCAGGGTGGTCTTGCCGGCCCGCTGGCGGTAGAGCCCCCAGTAGATGAAGGCCACGCCGGAGACGGCGGTGACCAGGAACACGAACGGGATGATCGAGATGTCGTGCGGCCAGGTCCAGCCCCCCACCGTGGGCGGGTTGTTGGTGAACCACCAGCCGTAGGTGCGCCCCTCGATCAGCCCGAAGACCAGCGACGCACTGGTGATCACGGAGAGCACCGCGCCGACGACGTCGATGCGGCGCGGCTCGCCGGCATCCTTCGATTCGAGCACGAAGACCAACACACCGACGACGATGATGATGCCCAGGGGCACGTTGATGCCGAACGCCCAGCGCCAGGAGAAGTAGGTGGTGAGCCAGCCGCCGAGCAGCGGTCCGACCGCCACCATGCCGCCGATGGTCGAGCCCCAGATCGCGAACGCGATTCCACGGTCCCGGCCGCGGAACGTGGCGTTGATGATCGAGAGCGTGGTGGGCAGCACCATCGCTCCACCGACGCCCTGGACCAGCCGCGCCAGAATCAAAAGCTCCCCCGTCTGCGCGAGCGCGGCGAACACGGAGGACGCGGCGAACACGATCACGCCGAGAATCAGGATGCGCCTCCGGCCGAACCGGTCGGCGAGCGTGCCGAACACCAGCAGCAGGGCGGCGAAGACCAGGGTGTAGCTTTCCTGCACCCACTGCACCTGGGTGGAGGTGATCGCCAGGTCGTCGACGATCGAGGGGATGGCCACGTTGATGATCGTGGAATCGACGATGATCAGGGCGACAGCAACGCTGATGAAGACGAGCCCGGCCCAGCGACGCCGTGCCGAGGTCGGTGTAGCCGTGACACCGGAGACACCGGGGGTGTGCGGCAGGCTCATGCGGTGAACACTCGGGAGGTGTCCGATGTGGCCGTGCGCGCGCGCACGGTGATGGTGACTATCAGGATGGCGGCCACGGCGACGATCGCCGCGATCGCCGCGGGGGTGGAGAGCAGGTTGCCGGTCAGCCGGGCCACGGCCACCCAGGCCAGCCCCCAGCACAGGGACGCGGCGGGGGCCAGGCGGCCATGGCCGTAGACCCCGAGGAACACGCCGACCAGCCCGGCGACGGCGATGATCAGAACCGCCCACAGGTCGGCGCCGAGGCCGAAGCCCTCGAACCCGGATGCGACGAGCACGGCGGTGACGTTGGCGGCGGTGGCGATGGCGACCCAGCCGAGGTACAGGCCCACGGTGCCGTCGGCGACGACCGTCTCGACCAGGTTCCTGGGCCGGGAGCGGAGCGTGACCTGGAACGCCCGGATCAGCACGACCAGCAGCAGCACGATCACCGGCACGCTGAGCCAGAGCAGGTCGAACTGGATGCTCAGGATCCAGGCGGCGTTCAGGATGAGCGACGCGGCGACCGGGTAGCCCAGGGCGCGCTGACGGTCATCCGTTTTCTGCGCCGGCAGGAACTGCCAGATGGCGTAGGCGATGAGTCCGAGATAGATCACGGTCCAGATGCCGAAGGCCGGCCCGTCGGGGGCGATCGGGGTGGCGTCGGCCGCGAGCGCACCGCCCGACGCGTTCTGCACCGGGGTTCCGCCGGCGGCGCCCGATCCGAGGAATGATCCGACGATGGCCAGGATCGCGCTCACCAGCACCACCGTTTGGCGAAGAATATCGCTGCTCTTTTTCATCTAAGCATCCTAGCGATCAGCTCGCTGATCAGCCGACGGCAACACTGCCGCCGAACGCCGGCAGCCGGTACCGCGGTGCGCGGTTCAGCCGCCGTACGCCACCGAGCAGGTCTGCTGGCCGGCCGTCTGGCCGCGCAGCCCCTCGATCACCTCGGGGCCGGGATCCGGCGTGCTCGGGGGAACGGGCGTCGGTGTCGCTGTCGCTGTGGCGGGTAGCGTCGCCTCGGCGACCGGGGCTCCCTCGAGGGCGGTGCCGGGCGTCGGCTCGACGCTGTCTCCGAGTGACCCGGGCGCGAGAGCGAAGGACTCGCCGGCCCTGATCTTCGTGAAGAGTCGCCCGGCCAGCACCGGATCCGGCACGAGCTTGGCGAGGTCGGCCGGGTTCGGCAGCGCCGGGTACTGCACGAAGAGCAGCCGGTCGAGGTCGATCTCCCTGAGCACGAGGGCCATGCTCACCATCGTCGGAATTCCCGCGAGAGATTCGGACAGCCGGAGGTTCGTGGCCGCCGTGGTGGCCAGCCCGGAGAGTTTTGGCAGGTCGGTGAGCGTGGAGTCGCTGGCGAGCACCCGTACCAGCGAGGACAGGTAGGCCTGCTGGGAGGAGATGCGGGCCAGGTCGCTGCCGTCGCCGACGCCGTGGCGGCTGCGCAGGTAGGACAGCGCGGTCTGACCGGAGACCACGCTGACTCCGGCCGGGAGGTCCAGCCCGGTGTAGGGGTCATCGATGGCCTCGGTGAGGCAGATCGGCACGCCGCCGACCGCGTCGGCCATCGCGACGGTCCCCTCGAAGGAGATCACCCCGGCATACGGAATCGGAAGCCCGGTGAGGCGCTGCACCGTGTCGACCACGCAGCCGAGGCCACCTCGACCGAATGACCCGTTGATCGGCAGGGCCGAGGCGGCGGCGGACACGGTGCCGGTGTCGGCATCCGTGCAGGCCGGCTGCGGGATGACGAGGTCACGTGGGAAGCTGACGACCACGGCGCTCTCGTGGTCGTCAGCCACGTGCAGCAGGATGTTCACGTCGTTGAGGGTGGATTCGCGCCAGCCAAAGGCCGCGCTCTGATTGCCGGCGTTGTCGACGCCGACCATCAGGATGGTGAAGCCGCCGTCGAACTCCGGCACTCCGGCCGGCGCCGCCCGCACCTGCTCCCCGTCCGTGCGGCCGTTGGAGATGTCGACGGCGTTGCCGGTCACCCGCTGGGACACCTGATTGACGAACACGGTGGCCAGCGCCGTCGCGCTGACCAGCAGAACCGCCAGTGAGATCAGCGTGAACCTCGCGACCGGCAGCCCCACGCTGCGCCAGCGCGAGCGCCGCCGGTGCTGGGCCGTTCCGGATGTGTGCCGGGCGGACACCTGTGCGCCCGGTTGCCGATCCGGTTCCATCCTGACCTCCTCCGCCCCCTGGAGTGTGCGAAACTGCCGCATGCGCATCAACGGAGTGCACCACATCGCCATTATCGCCAGCGACTACGAACTGTCCAAGGCCTTCTACCTCGACGTTCTCGGCTGCACGCTCGAGGCGGAATATTTCCGGGCCGAGCGCCGGTCCTGGATGGGCAAACTCACCCTGAACGGCCATTACCTGATCGAACTGTTCTCCTTTCCCGACACCCCGCCACGGAAGAGCGGCCCGGAGGCGCTGGGGCTGCGCCACCTCGCGTTCGAGGTCGACGACGTGCCCGCCGCGCGCGAGGAGCTGATCGGCAAGCACGTCAAGGTCGAGGAACTGCGGGTGGACCCGAACACCCGCAAAGCGATGTTCTTCTTCCGCGACCCCGACGGGCTTCCGCTGGAGATCTACGAACGCTGAGAGTGCGCGCGCCTGCTACTGCTCCGTGACCAGGTGGAAGACCACCCCGTCGTCCTGCACGGAGACGCGCAGGCGGTCCAGGCCGGAGACGACCAGGTCGGCCTCCAGGTCGGCGGCCAGATGGGTGCCGACGACCCCGATCGTGGCGCAGCCGGCGGCGCGGGCGGCTGCGAGGCCGGCCGGGGCATCCTCGACCACGACGCAGCGGGCCGGGTCGACGCCGAGACGCTCGGCCGCCAGCAGGAACGGCTCGGGGAACGGCTTGCCGCGACTGGTGTCGTCGATCGTGACGACCGTCAACGGCACGGGGAAGCCGGCGGCGTTCAGGCGCACCAGGCAGAGGTGCCGGGCGCAGGACGTGACGATCGCCCGGCGGGTCTCGGGGATGCTGTCCATGAGTTCGGCCGCGCCGGCCAGGATCCGGACGCCATCCGTGTCGGCCAGTTCGAACTCGGTGAGCCGGGTGACGGATGTCTCGACCAGCTCCTCGGCCACCAGGGTCGCGATCATCTGACGTGCCGGCACCCCGTGCTCGGGGCCGGTGAACGACGGGCCGAGGCCGACCTCGGCACCCCAGCGCAGCCAGGACCGGAGGACGGCGTGGGTGGAGTCGACCAGGGTGCCATCCATGTCGAAGAGCACCGCCTGGAAGACCTGTCCCTGCAGGGCCTCGGTCAAAGTGGTCTCGAGCGGGGTGGTTCCGGGCTGTGTCATGGTGGTTCCGTTCGTCTCTGGGCTGGTCACTCAAGTCTGCGCCCTCGCGGAACTACGCTGGGACTCATGACCACTCCTCCCCGCGCGGCACGGAAACCACAGCAGCGCAGCTTCCACAACGACGTGTTCACCGACGACTACGAGTGGCTGCGCGACAAGGACAGCCCTGAGGTGATCGCCCACCTCGAAGCCGAGAACACGTTCACGGATGCCCGCACCGCGCACCTGTCCCTCCTGCAGGAGCAGGTGTTCGAGGAGATCAAGGGCCGCACCCAGGAGACCGACCTCAGCGTTCCGGTGCGCCAGGGGCGGTGGTGGTACTACACCCGCACGGTCGAGGGGCAGTCCTATGGCATCCACTGCCGTGCGCCGATCTCCGCAGCCGGCGACTGGACCCCGCCCGTGCTGCCGGAGCAGACCCCCGGGCAGACCGGCGGGTCCGCGGGGCTCGCCGGTCTCCCGGGCGAGCAGATCGTGCTCGACGACAACGCCGAGGCGGCGGGCCACGAGTTCTACTCGCTCGGCAGCACCGATGTGAGCGTCGACGAGAGCCGGCTGCTCTATGCCGTCGACACCGAGGGCGACGAGCGCTACACCCTGCGCGTACGCACCATCGCGACCGGTGAGAACCTCGCGGACGAGATCCCGAACACCGGCGAGGGTGCCCTGTTCGACCCGAGCGGCCGCTACGTCTTCTACACGACCGTGGACGACGCCTGGCGGCCCGACACCGTGTGGCGCCACGAGGTGGGCACCGCGGCCGCCGCCGACGTGTCGGTCTTCCACGAGCCCGACGAGCGTTTCTGGGTGGGCATCGGCCTCACCCGCAGCCGCCGGTTCCTTCTGATCGAGGCCGGTTCGAGTGTGACCACCGAGACCCGCCTGCTCGACGCCGCCGACCCGACCGGCGAGTTCACGCTGGTCTGGCCGCGGCAGGACGGCGTCGAGTACGACGTGGAGCACGCGGTGCTCGGCGGCGAGGACCGCCTGCTGATCGTGCACAACGACCACGCGGTCAACTTCGAGCTGGTCAGCGTCGCCGCCGCCGACCCGCAGGGCGCGAAGCGGACACTGCTGCCACACGATCCGGCCGTACGCCTGGAGAGCGTCGACGCGTTCCGCGACTTCGTGGTGGCCGAATACCGGCGGGACGGACTCACCCGCGTGGCCGTGAGTGCCGAGGCGGCCGATGAGGCGCTCGATTTCGTCGAGCTCGCCTTCGAGGAACCGCTGTACTCCGTCGGCACGTCGGCCAATCCCGAGTGGGAGACGCCGACCATCCGTCTCGGCTACACCAGCTTCGTCACCCCGTCGACGGTCTACGAGCACGTGGTCGCCACCGGCGAGCGCCGCCTGCTCAAGCAGCAGCCCGTGCTCGGCCGCTACGACCCGAGCCTGTTCGAGCAGCGCCGCGAGTGGGCCACCGCGGCCGACGGCACGCGCATCCCGATCTCCCTGGTCTACCGGCGCGACCTGGTCACCCCGGGAGACCCTGCCCCGACCCTGCTGTACGGCTACGGCTCCTACGAGATCAGCATCGACCCGTCATTCAGCATCGCCCGGCTCAGCCTGCTCGACCGCGGCATGATCTTCGCGATCGCCCACGTGCGCGGCGGCGGCGAGCTGGGCCGGCTCTGGTACGAGAACGGTAAGAAGCTGCACAAGCGCAACAGCTTCACGGACTTCATCGACTGCGCCCGGCACCTGATCGACCAGGGCTACAGCACCCCCGACCGGCTCGTCGCCGAGGGTCGAAGCGCGGGCGGACTACTGATGGGGGCCGTGGCGAACCTGGCGCCCGAGCTGTTCGCGGGCATCCTCGCCGGGGTGCCGTTCGTCGACGCGCTGACGTCGATCCTGGACCCGTCGTTACCGCTGACCGTGATCGAGTGGGACGAGTGGGGCGACCCGCTGCACGATGCCGAGGTGTACGCCTATATGCGGGGCTACTCCCCCGTTGAGAACGTGCGCGACACGCACTACCCGCGGATGCTCGCCGTGACCAGTCTCAACGACACCCGGGTGCTCTACGTCGAACCGGCCAAATGGGTGGCCCGGCTGCGCGAAGTGGGAGCGGATGTTCTGCTGAAGACCGAGATGTCGGCAGGCCATGGCGGGGTGTCCGGCCGGTACAGCCGCTGGCGCGAGACGGCCTTCGACTTCGCCTGGATCATCGATGCGGCGCGGGCGCATCCGTCGGGCGAAACCGCGGTCACCGCCGCGTAGCCGAGTGTCACCGCTCGCCCAAACGAATTCGACGGAGATTCTGCCCAAACCGCCCCTAAACGGGCCGAAACAGCCCTATTCGCTCAGAATCTCCGTCGAATTGGTTCTAGACCGGACGCGGTGCCCGACCGGCGCCGCCCCCATGAGAGCATGGAGCCATGTCTGACGCCGGGTCTCCCCCGGCGCGGGCGGACTGGAAACGGGTCGCGGGATCGGCGCCCGGCGGGCCGGCCGGGAACACCGGACCGGGTGGCAGCACCGGACCGGGTGGCGACACCGGGCCGGCCGGGAACAGCGGGCCGGGGGGCGACTCCGAACCCCCCGTACCGATGGGGCTCCAGTTCGAGCTGCGCGAGCTGACTCCCCGCACGAGCGACCGCTGGCGGGGCGCGACGGCCCGTCCGGTCACGAGCGTGCGCCCCGGGCAGGGCGAGATCCGCCTGGGGGTGCGCCCGGTCAGCCGGAGCGCCCGCGGCAACCTGGTGCACACGCCCGGTTCCTGGAATCAGCTGGCCTTCCACCGCAACCGCCTGAACCTGAACGTCGAGCACCACCGCTGGCTGAGCGAAGTCCTCGCCCTGCACCGGGCCGTGCGGGGCGTCTACACCAGCCAGGAAACCGATTGGCTCTACCTTGACGATTTCGCCAGCCCCCTGCTCTGGTCCCTCTTCGACGAGGCCGAGACCCTGGGGCTGCGTCTGGTGGGTAGCAAGAAGGGTTCCACGGTCACCGTGGGCCGTGGGGCCCAGGTCAGCCTCGACGCCGGCACGGATGCCGCGGGTCTGCTCCTGACCACCCGCCTCCTGATCGACGGCACCCCGCATCCGCCCGAGCAGGCCGGGGCGATCGGCAGCCACGGGGTTTACGGCTACGCCCTCGGACCGCGCCCGGTGTTCACCCTGGCCCCGGCCGCCGACGGCCCGCTCAGCGCCGAGCAGCGCCGGCTGCTCGGCGCGCCCGGCACGGTTCTCGTGCCCGCCGCAGAGACCGCCGAGTTCCTGACCGACTTCTATCCGGCCCTGCGCCGCACCCTGCCGGTGACGAGCACGGATGGCTCCGTGCACTTCCCCCAGGCCGACCTGCCTCGGCTCGTGCTCACCGCCCGGTTCCGGCCGAAGCAGGCGCTGGAGCTGCACTGGCACTGGGAGTACCGCGAGGGTGCCCTGGTGAGGCAGCTGCCCCTGCTCCCGTTTCCGTTCCCGGCGCCGACCGGATTCCGGGACGAGCCGGCCGAGCGGGTCATCCAGGAGCGGGTCACGCGTCTGGTCGAGGAGGCCGGCCACACCGGCATGGGTCCGGCCCCGGCTGCCGTCACCCTGCACGGCGTCGACGCGGCCGAGGTCACCGAGCGGGTGCTTCCGCGACTGGAGGGGCTGACCGGCCTGCGCGTGGACATCCGCGGCACCCGGCCCGACTACCGCGAGCTGACCGAGACGCCCGAGCTCACCATCACCACGGTCGAAACGGACCAGCGGGACTGGTTCGACCTGGGCGTGCTCGTCACAATCGGTGGCCGGAGCGTGCCGTTCGGCCCGCTGTTCAAGGCCCTCGCGAAGGGGCAGACGAAGCTGCTGCTGGTCGACAACAGCTATCTCTCGCTGCGGCAGCCGGCGTTCGAGCGCCTGCACGAGCTGATCACCGAGGCCCGCGCCCTGCAGGAATGGGACACCGGCCTGCGCATCAGCCGCTACCAGGCCGCCCTCTGGAGCGACTTCGAGGACCTCGCCGACGACACCGAGCAAGCGGTGGCGTGGCGGGCGGCCGTGTCCGGACTGATCGCGCTGGCCGAGGATGCCGATCTTGCCCGGCCGACCCCGCTACCGGCCTCCGTGCACGCCACCCTGCGCCCCTACCAGGAGCAGGGCTTCACCTGGCTGGCCTTCCTCTGGCAGCAGCGGCTGGGTGGCATCCTCGCCGACGACATGGGCCTCGGCAAGACCCTGCAGACGCTGGCACTGCTGGCGCACGCCACCACGCAGCCGACCGAGCCCACCGAGCAGCCCGAGCCCACCGAGCAGCCCGAGCCCACCGGGCAGCCCGACCGGCGGCCGTTCCTGGTCGTGGCCCCGACATCCGTCGTTGCCACCTGGCGATCCGAGGCCGCCCGCTTCACACCCGGGCTCGATGTGCGGGTGGTCACGGCCACCGAGGCGGCCGGCGGCATCCCGCTGACGGATGCCGCGGCCGGCGCCGACGTCGTCGTCACCTCCTACACGCTGTTCCGTCTCGACTTCGAGGCCTACCAGGCGCACGGCTGGGCCGGCTTGATCCTGGACGAGGCGCAGTTCGTGAAGAACCGCGCCACCCGGGTGCACCAGTGCGCCCGCGACCTGACGACGCCGTTCAAGCTGGCGATCACGGGCACGCCGATGGAGAACAGCCTGCTCGAGTTGCACGCCCTGTTCGCGATCGTGGCGCCGGGACTGTTCCCGTCCCTCCGGCGTTTCACGGAGGAGTACGTGCGCCCGGCCGCGCGCGACGACACCCCCGAGGTGCTCCCCCGGCTGCGGCGGCGCATCCGCCCGTTGTTGCTGCGTCGCACCAAGGAGGTCGTCGCCCCCGAGCTGCCGCCCAAGCAGGAGCAGGTGCTCGCGATCGAGCTGAACCCCCGGCACCGCGCGCTCTACGACACGTTCCTGCAGCGCGAACGGCAGAAGCTGTTCGGGCTGATCGACGACCTCGACACGAACCGGTTCATCGTGTTCCGCTCGCTGACCCTGCTGCGGCTGCTCAGCCTGGACCCGTCGCTGGTCGACGAGAAGTACGCCGGGGTGCCGTCCAGCAAACTCGACGCCCTCTTCGGACAGCTCGGTGACGTCGTCGCCGAGGGCCACCGTGCCCTCGTCTTCAGCCAGTTCACGTCGTTCCTGAAGAAGGCGGCCGCGCGGCTGGACAAACTCGGCATCCCCTATAGTTACCTCGACGGGTCGACCCTGCGCCGGTCCGAGGTGATCGACCGGTTCAGGACGGGCGCCGAACCGGTGTTCCTGATCAGCCTGAAGGCCGGGGGGTTCGGCCTCACCCTCACCGAGGCCGACTACGTCTTCCTGCTCGACCCGTGGTGGAACCCGGCCACCGAGACGCAGGCGATCGACCGCACCCACCGCATCGGCCAGACGAAGAACGTGATGGTCTACCGCCTGGTCGCCACCGGCACCATCGAGGAGAAGGTGATGGCCCTGCAGAGGCAGAAGGCCGTGCTGTTCGACCGGGTGCTGGGCGCAGCCGAAGCGGACGCGCCCGGGTTCAGCGACACTCTCACGGCCGAGGACATCCGCAGCCTGCTGGAGCGTTAGGCGGACAGCTCCCGGGCGATCTCCGCCGCCCACTCGTCGATCGCGGGCCAGTCGCGGAAGTCGCCTTCGGGCAGCAGTTCGAGGCCGCTTGGGATGCGCCGCACCAGCTTGTCCCGGCGGCCGAGCACGGAGGCGTCGAGCGCACCGAAGAACACCTGCATTCCGCGCGGCTGGAGCGATTGGCCGAACTCCTCGAACTGCTTTGGCTCGCTCTCCTTCCGCAGATCCCGGCCCAGGGCGTCCTTCCCCGCGGTGCCCAACGGCCCACTGCTGAACAGCCACACCGGATGCGCCCTGATCACGTCCTCGTGGCGCCGGACGAAATGGGTCGCCTCCTTACGCCACGATCCCATGTAGGCGGAACTGCCGATCACGAAGGCGTCGTACTCGTCGACCTGGTCAACGGATGCGACCGGTCGGGCCACGGCATCCTGACCGGCCTCCCGCAGTTTGCGGGCGATGCGCTCCGCGATTCCCTCGGTGGCGCCGTACTTGCTCGAAAACCCCACCAGTGTCGTCATGATTGCCTCCAACTCGTCGGTCCTGCAGATCAATCGTATGGCGGTGCGAGGGTCACCCCAGAACAGATCTTCACCCCCATTTGCGCGGAAGGGTTGATTCACCTGCCCCCGCCGCTGCTAATCTGACTATTGATAACGTGGGGGTTCCGTGCAGGTGAATTCAGGGGCGCACTACGGCCACCTTCTTAGTGGCATCCTGACCAGAAGCGCCTCCTGGCTCGCCTGGCTGATGGCCGTGTTCCTGGGCGGTTACGTCATCGGGCTGCTGATACCCGACAGCGGGTTCAACCTCTTCGTCGACGGCTGGCTGGCGTCGCTCCTGAAGCTGTCCTTGGTCGCCGTGTGCTGGGTCGCCGTGGTGCGGAAGCGCTCGGTGAGCCGGGTGCGGGTCGGGGCCCGAGGACTGGAGCGATTCCGGCATTTAGAACTGCTGCTCACCGCCGCGGCGGTCTCCATCATCGCGATCGTCGACTCCTACTCCCTGTGGATGCTGATCTGGGGAACCAGGATCTTCCCCCAGGTGAGCGAGGTCGGCTACTTCCTGTTCTTCGCCCTCATGCTGGCCGTGCTGGTCATCATCGTGCGCCGCCAGCTCCGGGGGATGGTCTGGTCGGTGGTGCTGGACAGTGCCATCGGGGCGCTGGGCGCGGCCTCGGTGCTGGCGGTGCTGCTCGGCCCGATGGCGAGTGCACTCGACGCGGCCGGTGCGAACGCGGCCATCACCGCCGCCGTCGCCTATCCCCTGTTCGACCTGTTGCTGGTGGCGGTCGTCGTCGCGCTCACCACCTCGCAGGGCCCGGTTGCCGGCCGCCGCTGGATCCTCCTGGTCTTGGGCCTGTTGGTGTTCACCTCCACGGGCCTCGTCTTCGCCCTGCTCGAAACCCGGTACGTTCTCGGCACGCCCCTGGACGCCGGCTGGGCCGTGGGTCTGGCACTGATCGCGGTGTGGGCGGACACCTCATCACGCCCCGATCTGGTGCAGAACAACTCCACCAACGGCCTGGCAGCCCTGGCGTTACCGGCGGTGTCGACGGCGGCCGGCCTGGGAGTCCTCCTCCTCGCCAGCCAGACGTCGGTTCCCCCGATGGCGGTCGGCCTGGCGGCGGCGACCCTGGCCCTCGCGGCCGTTCCGCTGGTCTCCCGGCAGGTGGCCCTGCGGCGCCAGTCCACGACCGACGAGCTGACCGGCCTGCCGAACCGGCGTGCGCTGTACGCCGGCGTCCTGGGGCGCCTGGCCGACGACAAGAGCCGCAACCGCGCCCTGCTCTTGCTGGATCTGGACCGCTTCAAAGAGGTGAACGACAGTCTCGGGCACGACGCCGGCGACCGGTTGCTCGTCCAGGTCGGCCGTCGCCTGCAGGGCGGACTGCGGCCCGGCGACCTGTTGGCACGGTTGGGCGGAGACGAGTTCGCCATCCTGCTCGAGCACACCGATCAGGTGGAGGCCGAAGCCGTGGCCGGCAGACTGCGCGCCACGCTGGCCGACCCGTTCACCCTGGAAGGCATCTCCCTGCAGACCAGCGCGAGCATCGGCATCGCGCTCTATCCGGATCACGGCGACGACCTGACCGCGCTGCTGCGCAAGGCCGATATGGCGATGTACAAGGCGAAGGCGACCCACAGCGGCCACCACGTCTACCGCAACACGGACAACCGGCACGGTGACGCCCGGCTGCGCACCCTGCAGGAATTGCGCCTCGCCCTGACCCGGGACCAGCTCGTCCTGCATTACCAACCGAAGATCTGCCTGAAGACCGGGTTCGTCGCCGGCGTCGAGGCGCTCGTGCGCTGGAACCACCCCGAGCGGGGTCTGCTGTTTCCCGACCAGTTCCTGACCCTGGTCGAAGAGGCCGGTCTCATGCACGCGCTGACCCAGGAGGTTCTGCGGAAGGCTCTGGACCAGTCCGTGCTCTGGTCGGCTCAGGGCCGCACCCTGACGGTCGCGGTGAACCTGTCCGCCAGCTCGCTGATCGACTCCGATCTGCCCGAGCGCGTGGGCACCATGTTGTCGGCTCGCGGCCTTCCACCCACCGCGCTGATGCTCGAGATCACCGAAGACTTCCTGATGGTCGACCGCGACCGAGCCCGGGACATCCTGACCCGTCTGCGCGCGAGCGGCATCAAGATCTCCGTCGACGATTTCGGCACCGGCTACAGTTCTCTCGCCTATCTCCGCGACCTGCCCATCGACGAGCTCAAGCTCGACCAGTCCTTCGTCTTCCCGATGGCCGACGACGCCCGGGCTGCTGCACTGGTTGCCTCCACGATCGACCTCGCGCACGGCCTCGGCCTGAAAATGGTCGCCGAGGGCGTGGAGAACAGCGTCGCCTATGACGAACTGGTGCGCTACGGATGCGACTTCGCCCAGGGCTACTTCATGTCGCGCCCCATCTCCGCCGAAGCACTCGACGAGTGGCTGACCGCCCGGCAGAGCGCGGCGGCCCGACCATGACCGGCGGCACCCGTGAGCGGTTCCGCATCGGGGCACTGACGCTCATGGTGGTGCTGGCCGTCGCCTATACCCTCGGTCTCACCCTGAAGGGCGAGGACTTCAGCCCTCTGGTCGACGGCTGGCTGGCAATCCTCGCGGTGTGGGCACCCGTTCTGGTGGGCGCCGCCGCCGTGTACCGGGTCGAGCGCGGGCACCTCGAGGTGACCCTCGCCACCGCCGCACTGGCGGCCAACGCCCTGGCGGACAGCTACTCCCTCGTCATCACGGATGCCGACGGTGCGATACCGTTCCCCTCGCCGGCCGACATCGGCTATCTCCTGTTCTACGGGCTGCTTCTCGGGGCGCTGGCGCTGCTCGTGAACCGGCAGCTGCGCGGAGCGGCCTGGTCCGTCTTCCTGGACACCGCCGTGGGTTCGCTGGGTGCCGCCGCCGTGCTGGCCGTCATCCTCAGCCCCGTCTTCGCGTCCGCGACCGCGGGCCCGCTCAGCCTCAGTTCCACCGTCGCGGCCGCCTACCCGGTGCTCGATCTGCTGGTGGTGGCGGCGATCGCCGGGATCATGGCGTCACACGGCCCGGATGCCGGGAAGCGCTGGATGCTGCTCGTCGCGGGCCTGGTGATCTTCGCCGCCGCCGACACCGTCTTCGCCCTGCAGGGCGAGCTCTACCTGGTCGGCACCCCGCTCGACGCGAGTTGGGCCATCGGAGTCGTACTGGTCGCATTCTGGGTGGACGGCACCGCCCTCCCCCTCCCGGTGCGGGATCGCACGAAGACGACAACGGGCACCACCGTGTCCGCTCTGGCCGTTCCCATGGTGTCGACGATCGCCGGGCTGGCCGTGCTGATTCTGGCCAGCCAGGTCGAGGTGTCGACCTTCGCCGTGGCCCTGGCCGGGGCCACCATGGCGCTGGCGGTGGTGCCGCTGGTCGGCCGGCAGCGGGTGCTGAACCTGTTGGCGCGGACGGATGACCTCACCGGGCTGCGCAACCGCCGCGCCTTCAACGTGGATGTGCCGACCCGCTTGGCCGCGGTCGAGGGCAGGACGAGCGCCCTGCTCCTGCTGGACCTGGACCGCTTCAAGGAGGTCAACGACAGCCTCGGCCATGACGTGGGTGACCGGCTGCTGATTCAGGTCGGCATCCGCCTGAACCGGCAGCTGCGTGCCGGAGACCTCCTGGCCCGGCTCGGCGGCGACGAGTTCGCGATCCTGCTCACGAACTCCGGGCGGGAGGACGCACGGACGGTGGCCGTCAAACTGGGTGCCGCGCTGGCCGAACCGTTCCTTCTGGAGGGCATCACACTGCAGACCAGCGCCAGTGTCGGGATCTCCCTTTATCCCGACCAGGGCAGCGATCTGACGGCGCTGCTCCGCAAGGCCGACATGGCCATGTACACGGCGAAATCGAACCGCGGCGGCCATCACGTGTACAACAGCGACGACGACAGCCACGGCGAGGTCCGGTTGCGCACCCTGGCGGAACTGCGGCTCGCCCTCGCCGCCGACCAGCTGGTGCTGCACTACCAGCCCAAGGTCGACCTCGGTACCGGCGGGGTGCAGGACGTCGAGGCGCTCGTGCGCTGGAACCACCCCGACCGCGGCCTGCTGCTGCCCGATCAGTTCGTGGGGATCGCCCTGGAGGCCGGGCTGATGCACACGCTGACGCAGGTGGTGTTGCGACAGGCGCTGGACCAGGCGGCGCTCTGGCAGGCGCAGGGGCATCCGCTGACCATCGCCGTGAACCTGTCGGCCAGTTCCCTGGTCGACACGGAACTGCCGGACCGGATCGGCGCCATGATCGCCGACCGCGGCCTGCCACCGGCGCTCCTGGCCCTGGAGATCACCGAGGAATTCCTGCTCAACGACCGGGACCGGGCCCGCGGCATCCTGACCCGGCTGCGCGAGCAGGGCATCCGCATCTCCGTCGACGACTTCGGCACGGGCTACAGTTCGCTCGCCTACCTGCGCGACCTGCCCATCGACGAGCTCAAGCTCGACTCGTCCTTCGTCTTCCCGATGGCCGGCGATGCGCGCGCCGCAACCCTGGTGTCTTCGACGATCGCGCTGGCGCACAGCCTGGGGCTGCGTATGGTTGCCGAGGGTGTGGACAGCGGCGCCGCGTACGACCAGCTGATCGAGTACGGCTGCGACTTCGCGCAGGGCTTCCACCTGTCCAAGCCGGTCCCCGCGGCCGAACTGGAGGTCTGGCTCGCCGACCGGCGGGTCGCCGATGCCCAGTCGGGACCCGTTACTGTGATCGCACGCGCCGGGTCGGACGTCGACCTCGTCGCGGAGCCCGCCGAGGTGTAGACCGCCGGGAAAGGTTCCGAGCAGGGCGAGCATTTCTACGTCGTGGCGATCCGGATCGACGCCGCGATGTGGCGCTGAGCCGGGGGTCTGGACGCTCGCGGCTTCTCCGGCTCGCGCTCAGCCTCCGACCGGGGCATCCGTTGTCACGTAAACGCGGAGATTTTCGATTCACGCCGGTTGCGGTGCCTGGGATCAACGGCGTGTCGCGAAAAGTCCTCCGTTAGCTTTGCCTCCGCCACGGATGCCCGGGGTTTGGCGGCAGCTACGGGCCACCGGGTCGCGGCGAACGTCACCACCGGGGTCGCCCAGGGCCCGAGCCCGAGCCCGACCCGGACATCGACCCCGACCCCGACCCCGAGCCCGAGCCCGACCCCGACCCCGACCCCGACCCGGTTCTACACTGGGAGGAGCCGCGGGCCAGACCGACCCGGCACTCCCGGAAACGAGGAACCCACCCGATGGACGCGTCTGCTCAGTCGGAAAGACCGGACCTGACCGCTCGTCCGGACGTCGATCCCTCCATCACCGACGCCGCCGAGATCGCCCGCCGGCTCGCCACCGATCCCGCCCGCGGCCTCACCGGCACGGAAGCCGCGCGCCGTCTTGCGGCCGAGGGCCCGAACGAGCTGCGCAGCGTTCCCCCGGTGCCGTTCTGGCGTCGCATCCTGGCCCAGTTCAATGACCCGTTGATCTACCTCCTGCTGGTCGCCACCGCGGTGTCGCTCGGCGCCTGGCTGATCGAGGGGGCAGGCGGCCTGCCCGTCGACGCCCTCGTGATCGCCGCGATCGTGGTGCTCAACGCCGTGCTCGGGCTGGTGCAGGAGGCGCGCGCCGACAACGCCGTGGCCGCCCTGTCCAGCATGACCGCAGCATCCTCAACCGTGCTGCGCGACGGCCTGCTCACCACCGTGCCCAGCACCCAGCTGGTGCGCGGCGACGTGCTGGTGCTGGGTGAGGGCGACAGTGTGGGGGCGGATGCCCGCCTCACCGAGTCGAGTTCGCTGCGGATCGCGGAGGCCTCCCTCACCGGCGAGAGCGAGGCCGTCACCAAGAACCCGCGCACCCTTACCGCGGCGGCCTCCCTCGGCGACCGCCTGAACATGGTTTTCAAAGGCACCGCCGTCAGTCAGGGCGTCGGCCGCGGCATCGTCACCGGGACCGGCATGGACACCGAGGTGGGCGCCATCGCCACGATGCTCGACCGCACCACAGCTAACCCCACCCCGTTGCAGACCGAGATCGGCCACATCGGCAAGCTGCTCAGCACCGTCGTGATCGTGATCGCCCTGGTCGTGATGGTCACCATCGTGCTCGTGCAGGGCGTGTCCACCCCCGCCGACTTCGTCACCGTGTTCCTGCTCGGGGTGTCCCTCGCGGTCGCGGCCGTCCCCGAGGGGCTGCCGGCGATCCTGTCGGTGATCCTCTCCATCGGGGTGCAACGGATGGCGCGGCAGAACGCCGTGGTCAAGAACCTGAAATCCGTGGAGACGCTGGGCTCCGCATCCGTGATCTGCTGCGACAAGACCGGCACGCTGACCCGCAACGAGATGACGATCCAGCAGCTGCTGACCGCCTCCGGCCGGGTGGACGTGACCGGGGTGGGCTACCGCCCCGAGGGCGAACTGCGCCAGGGCGCCGACCCGCTCACCGACCTGTGCCTCCGCTTCGAGGCCCAGCTGGTGCTGGGCGTCGGGTCCCTTGCCGGCAACGCCCAGCTGACCGAGCGGGACGGCGAGTGGGAGATCCAGGGTGATCCCACCGAGGCCGCGTTCCTGGTGGCCGCCGCCAAACTCGAGGGCACCACCGTGCACATGGCCCGATTCGGCCGCCTCGAGGAGATGCCCTTCACCTCGGAGCGCAAGATGATGTCCACCCTGCACCAGGAGACCGACGACGACAGCCTGCGCATCTTCAGCAAGGGCGCGCCCGACGTTCTCCTCCAGCGTTGCGCTTTCCTGCAGGTCGGCGAGAGCGTCGTGCCGTTGACCGATCAGCTGCGGCAACGGATGCTGGCCGACATCGACGCGCTCTCGGCCCAGGCCTTCCGCACCCTGGGTGTCGCCTACCGCCGCGCCGACGAGAACACGGCCCCGCTCGACGAGGCCGACGAGCAGGGCCTGATCTACGCCGGGGTCGTCGGCATCATCGACCCGCCCCGCGCCGAGGTGCCGCCGGCCATCCGGGAAGCCCACCGGGCCGGCGTGCGCGTGATCATGATCACGGGCGACCACCCCGCCACGGCCGCGCGGATCGCGAGCGACCTCGGGATCGTCGAACCGGGGGCGACCGCGCTGGCGGGCACGGACCTCGACCACCTCGACGAGGCCGGGCTGCGCGAAGCGGTGCGCGGGACATCCGTGTTCGCCCGCGTCTCACCGCGCCACAAGCTGCGGATCGTCGACGCCCTGCAGGCCAACGGCGACATCGTGGCGATGACCGGCGACGGGGTCAACGACGCCCCGGCCCTGAAATCGGCGGACATCGGTGTGGCCATGGGCATCACCGGCACGGAGGTGACCAAGGAGGCCGCGAAGATGATCCTGGTCGACGACAACTTCGCCACCATCGTCGCCGCGGTGCGGGCCGGCCGGGTCATCCTCGACAACATCAAGAAGTTCCTGCGCTACCTGCTCTCCTCGAACATGGGCGAGGTGCTCACCGTGTTCCTCGGCGTACTCCTCGCCGGGGTGCTGGGCCTGACCGGCGCCAGCAGCGAGGCCGTGGTGCTGCCCCTGCTGGTCACCCAGATTCTCTGGATCAATCTGATCACCGACTCCGGCCCGGCCCTGGCGATGGGCGTCGACCCGGAGATCGACGACGTGATGGCCCGCCCGCCGCGCGGGATCGACGAACGCATGATCGACCTGCGGATGTGGATGGGCATCATGTCGACCGGCCTGGTGATGGCGGTGGTCACCCTCGCCACCATCGACCTGTTCCTGCCCGGCGGGCTGCTGCCGGCGCTGGACCCTGGTACCGACGGCCTCACCGTGGCCCGCACCGCCGGCTTCACCACCCTGGTCTTCGCCCAACTGTTCAACACCCTCAACGCGCGGTCCGAGCTGACCACCGCGTTCCACCGCCTGTTCGTGAACCCGTGGCTGTGGGGGGCGATCCTGCTCGCGATCCTGCTGCAGGTGGCCGTGGTCGAACTCCCGTTCCTGCAGACCGCGTTCGGCACGACCTCGATGGACCCTCTGCACTGGGCCGTCTGCGTGGGCATGGCCTCAGTCGTGCTGTGGGTGGAGGAACTGCGCAAATGGATGCTGCGGGCGCGGGCCTGACCTCGTTCCGCAAAGCGGATTAGCATCGGGGGCATGAGCGTTCAAGGACCGCCGGATCCCGCTGCCGAGGACCCGGCATCCGCTCTCCGCCGCGACGAAACGGACCTTCAACGCCTGGACCGAAACTGGCTGTCACTGTTGCAGGAGCTCAGGGTCACCCAGACGGGAACCCAGATCGTCGGTGGCTTCCTGCTCGCCCTCGCCTTCCAGCCGCGGTTCACCGAACTCGACTCGTACCAACTCGGCGCGTATTTGATCCTCGTCGCGACGGCCGCCACCACCACCGTGCTGGCGCTCGGGCCGGTCAGCCTGCACCGGGTGCTCTTCGGGAAGCACGCGATGAAGCAGATCGTGCGGGTCGCCGACGTACTGGTGCGGGCCACACTGGTCGGCGTCGCGGTGATCCTCGCCGGCACCACGCTGCTGGTCTTCGATGTGGTTCTGAGCCGAACCGCCGGTCAGGTGGCCGGAGCCTCGGTGCTGCTGGTCATCGTGGCGGTCTGGCTGATCCTGCCGCGCGCGGCGAGGCGCTGACACCGGTGGTGCGACGGCGCCGCTGTGTCAGCAGGCTCCCCATTGGCCCGCGCCTGCACTCGTCGCGGCGTCCTCGGCAGCGCGCAGCAGCGGGTAGTGGGCGTCGTTCGGCGCGATCATGAGCGACTCGGCGGCACCGCCGGCGACGAGCTCGTAGTTGACGAATCGCCCGTCCTCGGTCCAGAGGTAGAACAGGCTGCGGCCGTACTGGTCGGTCGGGTCCTGATCGGCGGTGACCCAGGTCAGGCTGCCCTCCGGCAGCAGGGCCCGCAACTGCTCCGTGGCCTGGTCGCCGAAGCATTCTGCACGGTCCCCGACCTCGGGGGTATCGATTCCGAGGAGCCGCACCTTGACGTCGTCCGTGGTCGCCACCAGCGCGTTCGGCTGGTCCGTGCGTAAGAAGAGCGTGTCGCCGTCGTGCACATAGTCCACGGTCATCGAGACGGCTCCACTCGGCGGCGCCGGGATCTCACCGACCGCTGTCTCGAGGGCGTTGCCCGCAGCATCCGCCACCGGGTCGGCGCTCTCACTGGAGCTCGAGCCGGAGCTCTCACTCAAGGAACTCAACATGCTCTCGAACGCGGTCGCCATAAATCCGGTCTGCTGATCCCACGTGAAACCGACCGCGCCGAGCACGAGAACACCGACCAGCATGCCGGAACGGCCCCCTTGTCTACCCATTCCCCGAGACTAGGGCAAAGCCCGGGAGTTTAGCGCCGACCACCACAGCGCACGGTGGAGCTCTGGGCCGGTCCGCCGTTGAACCCGCCCAGCACCCCGTCTGACGGGCTACAGCGCAGCTGTGTCCTCCACCGCGTGGAACCACGGCGGGTACACGACGACCTTGGGCTTGTGCGCCCCGGTGGCGAGGATGGCCCGCACGGCGTCGCGCACCTTGTCGTTGGCGACGCCCACGAGCGTGACCAGCTCGAACGGGAACTGCTCGGTGACGAGCAGTTCCGCCTCGCGGATCTTCTGTGATTCCACGTCGGCCCGCAGCGAGCGCAGCATGCGATCGGCGGTCTCGGGGGCGGCGCCGAACCGGGTCAGGGCCCCGGCGGCATCCCCGTTGGTCACCGCGACGGCTGCCGCGGCGTTGTCGTCGGCGCCGGTCCGGGCATCGTGGAGTTTCTTGACCGTGCTGACCAGAAAGACGAAGTCGTACGTTTCGGAGCTGTGCGCCTCCGGCGACAGGCGCGGGTCGTTGGATGCGGTGAGGAGGCTGTCCCACAGGCGCGCATTGGGCGACAGAAAGAACGGCACATAGCTGGCGACGCTGGCGCTGTCGTCTCCGGCGACGAGCGCGGCACGCCGGGCGGCGCGCTGGGGTGCCGACGACAGGTCGACGATCGGGCGTGCGATCCAGGCGTCACTCGCGTCGGCGAGCAGGCGCCCGCTGTTCAGGATGCCGGCCAGGTTGCGGATGTGCGTGACGTGGTAGATCCGCTGCTCACCGACGTTGTCGTGGGCGGTTCTGGTGCTCCTGACAGGCTTCACGGTGCCGGTGGCCTTGGCCTCGGTGATCGGCTTCGCGGTGGCGGTCCTCGCTCCCAGGGTGGGGTTAGGCCCGCCCAGGGTCACCGTGAGCGGTGACGGCGAGCTCCGCAGTGACGGTGCGCGGCCTGCGGACTTGCTCCGGCTACCGCGGGTGGCCACTCCGGGCGCGATGTCGGGAGCGGCCTTCGGGAAGCAGCTGGCGCACAGGCCGCCCTCGAGTCCATGGATACATTCGTCGCTCAAGCTAGAAAAACCTCTCGTGTGCGTGGCCCCCACACTCTTCAAGTCCGATGCTCGAAGACCACATATCAACGGTACGGTCATTTCTGACCTCGTGGTGACCGTTGGCGGGATTCGTTGAGAGCATTTCGCCCGGTTCCGCATGCCTTGCCGTGGCCGAAAAAGAATGCTACTACCGACGTATGAGTAGCGTTGACGATATCAACGAGGACAAGATCGAGGTCGGCAAGCCCCGGGAGTGGGCGGCGGGGGTGCCCGGCGTCACCCATGCGATGGGGCCGGCCTTCAGGCAGATGGGCGTGCCTCGCAGCCTGAAGGCCCTGACCGCGATGAACCAGCGGGACGGCTTCGACTGCATGAGCTGCGCCTGGCCCGATCCCGAGCATCGCAAGACGTTCGAGTTCTGCGAGAACGGCGCCAAGGCGGTGACCTGGGAGGCAACCCCGATCACGGTTCCCACCGAGTTCTGGGCCGAGAACCCGATCAGCGAGCTGCTCACGAAGTCGGAGTACTGGCTCGGTATGCGGGGCCGGCTGGTGCAACCGGTGCACAAGCCGGCCGGGTCCGAGCACTACCGGCCGATCACCTGGGAGGACGCGTTCGCACTCATCGGCGACACCCTGCGCGGACTGGACTCGCCCGACGAGGCGGCGTTCTACACGAGCGGCCGCACCTCCAACGAGGCGGCCTTTCTCTACCAGCTGTTTGTGCGCGCCTTCGGCACCAACAATCTGCCGGACTGTTCGAACATGTGCCACGAGTCGACCAGCCATGCGATGGCGGAGACCGTCGGGATCGGCAAGAGCACCATCACCTACGCCGATTTCGCCCTCGCGGATCTGATCATCATCATGGGGCAGAACCCGGGCAGTAACCATCCGCGGATGCTCACGGCCCTGGAGGAGGCGAAGGATGCCGGTGCCGCCATCGTCGCCGTCAACCCGCTCCCGGAGGCCGGGCTGATGCGCTACAAGAACCCGCAGCGGGTGCGGGGCGTCGTCGGGGCCGGCACCGTGATCGCCGACCAGTACCTGCAGATCCGGCTCGGCGGCGACATGGCGCTGATGCAGGCCCTCTCCCGGCGGGTTCTCGACGCCGAGGCCGCCCGGCCCGGAACCGTGCTCGACCATGAGTTCCTGACGGAGAACTGTGTCGGGCTCGAGGAGCTGCGCGCCCACCTCGCCCGGCTTGACGACGACGCCGTCCTGGCCGCCACTGGGCTGCGCGCGGCCGAGATCGACGAACTGGCCGCCCGTTACCTGCGCGCGGAGAAAGTCATCATCACCTGGGCGATGGGCATCACCCAGCACAAAAAGGCCGTGCCGACCATCCGGGAAATCATCAATCTGCTCCTACTGCGGGGCAACATCGGCAAGCCCGGCGCGGGCGCGTGCCCGATCCGCGGGCACAGCAATGTGCAGGGTGACCGCACCATGGGCATCTGGGAGAAGATGCCACCGGCATTCCTGGACGCCCTGGAACGGGAATTCGGTTTCGACCCGCCCCGCGAGCAGGGCCTGGACAGCGTGGGCTCCATCCGCGCGATGCGCGACGGCCGGGTCAAGGTCTGGATCGCCCTGGGCGGCAACCTGGTCGGCGCGATCTCCGACACCGCCGTCGCCGAGGCCGCGATCCAGAAAACGTCGCTGAGCGTGCAGATCTCCACCAAGCTGAACCGGTCCCACGCGGTGGTCGGTGAGCAGGCGCTCATCCTGCCTACCCTGGGCCGCACCGAGATCGACCTGCAGGCCACCGGCCCTCAATTCGTGTCGGTCGAAGACACCGTCTCCGCGGTGCACTCCTCCACCGGGCGGCTCAAGCCGGTGTCGGATCAGCTGCTCTCCGAAGTCGCCATCGTGTCGCGTCTTGCCCGGGCCACCCTCGAACGCACCACTTCGATCGACTGGGCCGGTTTCGAGAACGGCTACGACAGCATCCGTGACCACATCGCGCACGTGATTCCGGGCTTCGCAGACTTCAACCAGCGGATCCGCCAGCAGGAGGGCTTCTACCTCCCCCATGCGCCGCGCGACCTGCGCACCTTCCCGACCCCCAGCGGCAAGGCCCGGCTGACGGTCAACGATCTGGAGCCCCTCGAACGCCCGCCGGGGCGTCTGCTCCTGCAGACCCTGCGCTCGCACGACCAGTTCAACACCACGATCTACAGTCCCCACGACCGCTACCGGGGTATCAAGAACGGCCGCCAGGTCATCTTCGTCAACCCGGAGGATCTCGCGGAGTTGGGCCTGATCAGCGGCATGCTCGTCGATGTGCACAGCGAGTTCAGCGACGGCGTCGACCGCGTCCTGCGGCGGTTCCGGCTCGTCGCCTACCCGAGCGCCCGCGGCTGCGCCGCCGCCTATTTCCCCGAGGCCAACGTGCTGGTGCCCCTGGATTCCGTGGCGGAGGACAGCAACACGCCCGTCTCGAAGTCGGTGCTGGTGCGGCTGGAGCCGTCGCGCTGAGCACGCCACCGCCGGCTGGAACACGCCGTGCCGGAACACCCGGTGCCGGAACACCCGGTGCCGGAACACGTCGTGCCGGAACACGCCGTGCCGGAACACGGACAGGGCACCCGATCCGCTGGACCGGGCGCCCTGTGCTGTGGGTGGTGCAGTGTGGCTAGCTCACCCTTACTTGTTATTCGACTTCGGTGCGCCGATGCCCGGGTCGATCTGGTGCGGCCCGGCGGCGGAGGGGCGAACGTCGAAATCGAAGATCGCCGTGGGGATGTAGACGGTGGAGCAGGAGTTCGGGATGTCCACCACCCCCGACAGCCGGCCCTCGATCGGTGCGGCGCCGAGGATGATGTAGGCCTGCTCCGGGCTGTAACCGAACTTCACCAGGTAGTCGATCGCGTGCAGGCAGGCCCGCTGGTAGGACAGGTGCGAATCCAGGTAGCGCTGCTCCCCGTCCAGGGTCACCGAGGTGCCCGAGAACGCCAGCCACTCGCTGTACCGCGGGTCCACGTTGCCGGGCATGAAGATCGCGTTCTCGCTCACGCCGTAGGTGTCCATCCCGCCCTTGATCAGATCCACCCGCAGGTCGATGAACCCGCCCATCTCGATGGCGCCGCAGAAGGTGATCTCGCCGTCGCCCTGGGAGAAGTGCAGGTCGCCGAGGGACAGGTTGGCTCCGTCGACGAACACCGGGTAGAAGATGCGGGTGCCCTTGGACATGTTCTTGATGTCCTGATTGCCGCCGTTCTCGCGGGGCGGTGCGGTGCGGGCTGCTTCGCCGGCCACCCGGTCGAACTCGGAGGCGGCGAGGCTGCCGAGCACCGCGAACTGGGGCTCGGGCGGCAGCGCCAGGGGCGGAACCCGGTCGGGGTTCGTCTTGATCAGGTCACCCTCACGCTTGTTCCATTTCGCGAGCAGTTCGGCCGACGGCGCGGTGCCCATCAGACCCGGGTGGATCAGGCCGGTGAAGGAGACGCCGGGTACGTGGCGGGAGGTCGCAGTCTGGCCGGTGAAGTCCCAGATGGCCTTGTAGGCATCCGGAAACTGGTCGACCAGGAAGCCGCCGCCGTTGTTCTTGGCGAAGATGCCGGTGTAGCCCCAGCCCTGCCCCGCAAGCGGTCCGGAATCCTCCTGCGGGATCGGGCCGACATCGAGGATGTCGACGATGAGCAGGTCACCCGGCTGGGCACCCGTGACGGCGAAGGGCCCGCTGAGCTTGTGTACCGTCATCAGTGGGGCGTTCAGGATGTCGTCGGCCGAGTCGTCATTGACGATCGCACCATCGAACCACTCCCGGCAGTCCACCCGGAACGATTCGCCCGGCTTGACCGTGGCCACCGGTGGAATCTCGGGGTGCCAGCGGTTGTGGCCGACGAGCTCCTGGTCCTCGAACTTCTTGCTGGAATCGAGGGGGAATATTTTCTTGGGCATGTCGTCTCCTGTACCTGGTCGAGCCGGACCGATTGCTAGGGCCGCGGCAGTTTCTGATGGAGCGGGTTGGACGTGTAGCGCTGGGTTTTGCCCGTGCGCACCCCGGGCTTCGTCGAATCGACGACGGTCGGCTCATGCGCACTGCGAGTGGCCGCGTCGATCAGCTGGAACGCCGACGAGCCCGTTCGGGAGATATTCGGGGCGGTGATGCGCCGCCGGGCGTCACCCTGGCAGGTCGGGCAGGCCGTGACAACCGGGGCCGTGCCCATCGGAAGGATCAGCTCGAAGTCCGGGCAGCCCGCGCAGCGGAACTCGTAGATGGGCATGGAGTCTGCGTTCCCTTCTCAGGCGGGCCTGGTCGACGTCGCGGGTGCGGTCGACGCCGCGGGTGCGATCGACGCCGCGGGTGCGGTCGAGGTCTTCGGGGGGTCGGCGCCGTGCCCGAGCACCCATGCCACCCCCAGGGACAGCGCGGCGGCGAGCGCCACGATCAGCGCGTAGCCGGTGGTGGTCTCGTATTCGCCCAGCAGCAGCAGGAACGCGGGGATCGTTCCGGTCATGTGGCTGATGAAGATGGTGAACCAGCCGGTCGTGCGGGTCAGGGATTCCTTGCCGAGGCCCAGCACGAGGAAGAAGAGGAACCACAGCACCGCCCAGATGAGCCAGATGACACCGAAGACGGGGTCGTCCACCAGGGTGAACTGAAGAATGCCGATGACCGTGGCACAGAAGACCACGAACAGCGAGAACCAGCCGAGGCCCTCCCCGCTGATGCCCGTGAACTGCAGAATCGCCACATAGAGGTAGGTGAAGCCGAACAGGTAGAGGCCCGCCGCCCCGAAGATGGTGGCCTGGTCACCGTCGGCCCCCAGGATGATCAGCGTCGGGAAGATGACCTGCATCCCGCCGACGAAGAAGTTGAGGATTCCGGCCGACTTGCCCGGAATCGCCCCCACCAGCATCAGGCCGTTGATGAAGAGAACGGCCCCCACGTACAGCAAACCCACTGCGCCCATCAGAAAACTCCCAGTTCAGGAGCAGCCGCAACAGATTGCACAACCACTCAGTTGGCGGAGAACGCGCTCGAACACCGGCCACGGTAGACCCGGCCTCCGGGGGTGTCAACGGAGGCGGACGCATCCGTTGCCGACGCCCAACAGTTCGAACTCCGATATGCCAATATTCCTAGACATCTGGCCGGAGTCTGCCTACAATTGAGGCTGCGAATGCCCTTCTCTGGGCTGGGGAACTCGTCTTCAGAATCGACATGAAGCTCCGAATGAACGACGACAGTCTTCTTCCGACACCCACCTGCGCTACCTGCTACGACTCGATGGCACCGGTCGGCGGCGGCTGGTGGTGCGATCGCTGCGAGGAATTCGCGTAACCGATCGCGTTTCTCCGCGCCTGCTCCCAGCGGGCGCAGGCCGACCCTGGCCGGTGGGCACGGCTCCCCCGGCCCGAACGAATTCGACGGAGATTTTGGTCCCTGAGGACTGTTTCTGGCCGTAACCGGCCATCTCAGGCAAAATCTCCGTCGAATTGGTTCGAGCGGCCGGACCGGGACGGGAGACGGCGGGACGACGGCGGGAGAGGGCGGGAGAGGGCGGGAGAGACGGCGGGAGAAGGCCGGACAGACGGCGGGAGACGGCGGGACAGACGGCGGGAGACGGCGGGACAGACGGCGGGACGACGGCGGGAGAGGGCGGGACGACGGCGGGAGAGGGCGGGAGAGGGCGGGACAGACGGCGGGACGACGGCGGGAGAAGGCCGGACAGACTGCGGGAGAAGGCCGGACAGAGGGCCGGAGAGGGCCGGACAGACTGCGGGACAGGGGCCGGGGCAGCAGGGGCAGGGAGGTTGGGTACTGTGGATGGGTTCCACCAGCGCCTGACCGGGCATCAACCCAGAGGAGTCCCATGTCGATCACCGTTCAAGGCGTCATCGCTCGATCGAAGGGCGCACCGGTGGAGCTCGTCGACATCGTCATCCCCGATCCGCTTCCCGGCGAGGTCATCGTCGACATCGAGACCTGCGGCGTCTGCCACACCGACGTGCACTACCGCGAGGGCGGCATCAACGACGAATTCCCGTTCCTACTCGGCCACGAGGCGGCGGGCCGGGTCAGCGTCATCGGCGCGGGCGTCACCCACGTCGCCGTCGGCGACTTCGTCGTTCTGAACTGGCGCGCCGTCTGCGGCGACTGCCGCGCCTGCACGCGTGCCGAGCCCTGGTACTGCTTCAACACCTTCAACGCCACCCAGAAGATGGCCCTCACCGACGGAACCGAGCTCAGCCCGGCCCTCGGCATCGGCGCCTTCGCCGAGAAGACCCTCGTGCACGAGAAGCAGTGCACCAGGGTCGACCCGGCCGCCGACCCCGCGGTCGTCGGACTGCTCGGCTGCGGCATCATGGCCGGCATCGGGGCCGCCATGAACACGGGCAACGTCACCCGCGGCGACTCGGTCGCCGTGATCGGATGCGGCGGCGTGGGCAACGCGGCGATCGTCGGGGCCCGGCTCGCCGGGGCATCCGTCGTCATCGCAATCGACCGCGACGAGAAGAAGCTCGCAACCGCAGAGACGCTCGGCGCCACGCACACGATCGACTCGGCCGGCCTCGACGAGGAGGGCGTGGTCGCGGCCGTGCAGGCGCTGACCGGTGGCTTCGGTGCGGATGTCGTGATTGACGCCGTCGGGCGTCCCGAGACTTGGCGACAGGCCTTCTACGCCCGCGACCTGGCCGGCACCGTCGTGCTGGTGGGCGTGCCGACCCCCGAGATGATGCTGGAGATCCCGCTGCTCGACGTCTTCGGCCGCGGCGGCTCGCTGAAGTCGTCCTGGTACGGCGACTGCCTGCCGGAGCGCGACTTCCCGATGCTGACCGACCTCTACCTGCAGGGCCGCCTGCCGTTGGACGAGTTCGTCAGCGAACGCATCGGCATCGGCCACATCGAGGAGGCCTTTGCGAAGATGGCCCGCGGCGACGTGCTGCGCTCCGTGGTCGTGCTCTGATGACGGCGCGGATCGAACATCTCGTCACCTCGGGCAGCTTCAGCCTCGACGGCGGCACCTGGGACGTGGACAACAACGTCTGGATCGTCGGTGACGACGACGAGTGCGTCGTGATCGACGCCGCCCACGATGTCGGCGCCATCCTCGCGGCGGTCGGCGACCGCAAGCTGGTGGGCATCCTCTGCACGCACGCTCACGACGACCACATCGGCGCCGTCGCCGGCGTGCAGGCCGCGCACACCGCGCCGACCTACCTGCACCCGGACGACATGATGCTGTGGGACCGCGTCTACCCGGATGCCCCACCGAGCCGTCCGCTCGAAAACGGCCAGCACATCCACGTGGCCGGCATCGATCTCGAGGTTCTGCACACCCCGGGGCACTCCCCCGGCGCCGTCTGCTTCCATGCACCCGCGCTCGGCACGGTCTTCAGCGGCGACACCCTGTTTCACGGCGGCCCCGGCGCGACCGGCCGGTCGTTCAGCGACTTCCCGACGATCCTCGCGTCGATCAAGGGCAAACTCCTGATGCTCCCGGCGAGCACCGTAGTGCTCACCGGCCACGGCGAGTCGACGACGATCGGCGCCGAGGCCGGGCACCTGGACGAGTGGATCGCCCGCGGCCACTAGGACGTGACCCCGGACGGCCTCCCGGGACATCCGTCGGGCGTCGCCACTTCGGTCAGAACCGGCTGTTGGCAGCACGAATTGTGGCTAATTCAGGAGATCCCGGCGCACGGTCGGCATCGACCCCGTGATTCCGCGGCCGATGCCGGCCAACTCACATCAGGCCCGCCGTTCTCCTGAATTAGCCACACACTGCCAGCGCAGGAGAACCAGCGCAGGACAGCAGGGACAGGACAGTCAGGACAGGACAGCAGGGACAGGACAGCAGGGACGGATGCCCTGCCCCGGCAGGTCAGCGGCGCACGATCGAGCGCAGCAGCCGCACGACCACGGAGAGGGACGCCATGTCGTCCTGACCGAGGGCGTTGACCTCCTCGAACACGCTGCGGGCGCGTCCCAGCTGTTCCGCGTTGAGGGCCTCCCAGGCACCGACGCGCTCGTCGGCGTTGCCGGCATCCGTCTCGTTCAGCACCGCCCGCGTCATGTCGGCGACGACCGCATAGAGGTCGTCGCGGAGGGCGGCCCGGGCCAGGGCCTGCCAGCGGTCCTTCCGCGGCAGCACCGTGATGCGCTCCAGCAGGTTGTCCACTTTGAACCGGTCGTAGACCGTGTAGTAGAGGCCGGCGACGTCGGTCAGCGGTTCGTCGACCTGGGCCGCGATCTGCGCCACGTCGAGCAGGGCGAAGGCCTCGAACAGTTCGGCCCACCGGCGGCCGAGGTTCTCCGGCACGCCCCACTTCCGGGCCGTCTCCAGCAGCGACAGCACACGCTTGAGGTCGCCGCCCTTGAGGTAGTCCTCCAGGTGGGCGCGCATCAGGTCCATCTGCGGCTTGTACTGGGCGACGACCTCGCCCACCGGGCGCGACGCTCCCTGGTTGACCTGCCAGCGCACCGACCGGTCGAGCAGCCGACGGATGTCCAGGTGGATCGCCGTCCAGTGCTCGGTCGGGAACGACGACGGCAGGGCGTTGACCTCGGCGACGAGCACATCGATCTCGAAGATCTCGCGCAGGGCCACGAAGGCCTTGGCGACCGTGGCCTGGTTCGCCGAGGTCTCCTCCATCGCCCGGAACGCGAAGGTCACCCCGCCGAGGTTGATCATGTCGTTCGCGACGACGGTGGCGATGATCTCGCGGCGCAGCGGATGCGTGTCGAGCTCGGCGTCGAAGCGCTCGGACAGCTGCACCGGGAAGTACCGGCGCAGGGTTCGGCCGAACCAGGGGTCGTCGGGCAGGTCGCTGTCCCGCAGAGTGGTCGCCAGTTCGATCTTGGCGTAGGCGGCCAGCACCGACAGCTCGGGCGAGGTCAACCCCTGGCCCGTCTCGAGCCGTTCCCGCAGCGTCGCCGTGGTGGGCAGCGCCTCCAGCTCGCGCTTGAGGTCGCCCGAGGCCTCCTGCCAGTCCATCAGCCGCTCGTAGCTGGGGCTCCAGGTGGTCACCTTCGCCCGGTCGTTCAGCAGCAGGATGTTCTGGTCGACGTTGTCTTCCAGCACCAGCCGCGCCACCTCGTCGGACATGGAGGCGAGGAACTCCGACCGCTCCGATTCGGCCAGCTTGCCGGCGGACACCATTCGGTCGACGAAGATCTTGATGTTGACCTCGTGGTCGGAGCAGTCCACCCCGGCGGAGTTGTCGATCGCGTCGGTGTTCAGGATCACGCCAGTGAGGGCCGCCTCGATGCGCCCGAGCTGGGTCATCCCGAGGTTGCCGCCCTCGCCGACGACCTTGACGCGCAGATCCCTGCCGTCCACCCGGATGGCGTCGTTCGCCTTGTCGCCGACCTGCGCGGCCGTCTCGGTGCTCGCCTTCACATAGGTGCCGATGCCGCCGTTGTAGAGCAGGTCGGCCGGGGCGGTCAGGATGGCGCGGAGCAGTTCCGGCGGGCTCAGCCGCACGGTGCCCTCCGGCAGCCCGAGCGCGACGCGCACCTCGGCGGAGATCGGCACGACCTTCGCCTGGCGCGGGAAGACTCCACCGCCGGTGCTGATCAGGCCGGTGTCGTAGTCCGCCCACGACGACCGCGGCAGGGCGAAGAGGCGCGCTCGCTCCTGGAAGGAGCGGGCGGCATCCGGATTCGGGTCCAAAAAGATGTGCCGGTGGTCGAAGGCCGCCAGCAGACGGATGTGCTCGGACAGCAGCATGCCGTTGCCGAAGACGTCGCCGGACATGTCGCCCACACCGACGACCGTGAAGTCCTCGGACTGCGTGTCGACGCCCAGTTCGCTGAAGTGGCGCTTGACCGACTCCCACGCGCCACGGGCGGTGATGCCCATGGCCTTGTGGTCGTAGCCGATCGAGCCGCCGGAGGCGAACGCGTCGCCCATCCAGAACCCGTACTCGGCGGCGAGCCCGTTGGCGATGTCGGAGAAGGTGGCCGTGCCCTTGTCGGCGGCGACGACGAGGTAAGAGTCGTCGTCGTCGTGCCGCACCACGCGGAGGGGCGGCACGAGCTGCTCTCCCTCCGCCGTGGTCACCAGGTTGTCGGTGAGGTCGAGCAGCCCCCGGATGAAGGTCTTGTAGCTTGCGATGCCCTCGCTCATCCACGCCGCGCGGTCCAGCGCCGGGTCGGGCAGCTGCTTGGCGAAGAACCCGCCCTTGGCGCCGGTCGGCACGATCACCGCGTTCTTGACCGTCTGCGCCTTCACCAGGCCGAGCACCTCCGTGCGGAAGTCCTCCCGCCGGTCCGACCAGCGCAGCCCACCGCGGGCCACCTTGCCGAAGCGGAGGTGCACGCCCTCCACCTGCGGGGAGTACACCCAGATCTCGTACTTCGGCCGCGGGAACGGCAGCAGTTCGATCGAGGTCGGGTCGAGCTTGATGCTCAGGTAGGGCTTGCCCTGGAAGAAGTTCGTGCGCAGCGACGACTCGATCAGGTTGATCAGGGTGCGCAGCACCCGGTCGGCGTCGAGCGTGGTGACCTGTTCCATGGCGGCCGTGAGCTCCTCCTTGACCTGCAGGGTGCGACGGATGCGCTCCGGCTCGGCCTGGTCCGGATCGAACCGGGCCTCGAAGAGCGCCACCAGCCCTCGGGTGACGGCCGGATTGGCCAGCAGGGTGTCGGCGATGAAGCCGTAGGAGTTGGTGTTTCCGGCCTGGCGCAGGTACTTGGCGTAGCTGCGCAGGATGACGACCCGGTGCCAGGGCATGCCCTCCCGCAGCACGAGGCGGTCGAGGCCGTCCGACTCGATGGCCCCGCTGACGGCGGCGCCGAAGGAGTCGGCCAGGAGCGCGCCGGTGCTGACCGGGTCCACGCCTTCGGGGTAGTTCAGGCCGAGGTCGTAGAGGTAGAAGGCGCGGCCGTCGGCGGTCTCGATTTCGAAGGGCACCTCGTCGAGCACCTCGATGCCGAGGTTCTGCAGGTACGGCAGGATCTGGCTGAGGCTCTTGGGCTCCGTCATGTAGAGCTTGACCCGGGCATCCTCTTCCGCGAGCTCCCCGGCGCCGGCCGGGAGGTAGACGTAGAGGCCGGGGATGGCCGTGCCCGAGCCGGAGCGGACGGCCGCCGCGGCGGCGTCGGCCGACGCCTCGAACCGGCCGATGTCCTGCAGGGCGTCTTCGATCTCGTAGTCGACCCGGTAGCTGGCGGGGAACGCCTCGGCCCACAGGTCGGACAGGCGCTCGGCCTCCTCCAGCGGGCGGCTCTCCCGCAGCTGCTCGCTGAGGCCCTCGGACCAGGAGCGCACCGCCATCACCAAGCGGCGTTCCAGTGCGGTGGCGTCGACGGAGACGGCCGGGGCATCCTTCTGCAGACGGATGCGGAAGAACAGCCGGGCGAGGGCGGATTCCGTCATGCGGGCTTCGAAGTCGACGGACTCCGCGTTGAAGGTGACCCGCAGCTCCTCCTCGATGCGCAGACGCACGGCGGTCGTGTAACGGTCACGAGGCAGGTAGACCATGGCGGTCATGAAGCGGCCGTAGACATCCGGTCGCAGGAAGAGCCGGGTGCGGCGCCGTTCCTGCAGGCGTTGGATGGCGAGCGCGGTGGTCAGCAGGGTGGGCACGTCGATCTGGAACAGCTCGTCGCGCGGGTAGGTCTCCATGATCCCCATCAGGTCCTTGCCGCTGTGCGATCCGGCCGGGAAACCGGCCTGGGTCATCACGGCGTCGACCTTGTCGCGCAGAATCGGAACGTCGCGCACGGAGCTGGTGTAGGCCGTGGCGGCGAACAGGCCGATGAATCGGCGCTCCCCGGTGACCTTGCCGTCGGCGTCGAAGCTCTTGATGCCGATGTAGTCGAAGTAGGCCGGACGGTGAACGCTGGACCGGGAATTCGCCTTGGTGATCACCAGGGCGGCGCGTTCGCGCGCCTTCTGGCGGCCGGCATCCGTGAGGTGCTGGATCTGGTGGCCGTCGATCTCGGAACGCAGCAGCCCCAGGCCGCTGCGTTCGCGGATGGCGAGCACGTCTTCACCGTCGACGGTCTCCAGGTCGTACTCGCGGTAGCCGAGGAAGGTGAAGTTGTCGCCGTCGAGCCAGCGCAGCAGCTCCTGCGCCTGCCGGATGTCCTCGATCCCCTCGGCGTGGGCCACCTCGCCGAGGGCGTCGGCGATCTCCTGGGCCTTGCGGGTCATCGCCGGCCAGTCTTCCACGGCGGCGCGCACATCACTGAGCACCGTGAGCAGGCCGTCGCGGATCCGGGCCTGGGCCTCGTCGGTGACGCGGTCGATCTCGATGGCGATCCAGGACTCCCGCTGGGAGGCGTCGTCCTTCGCGGCGGAGCCCGACACTCGGGCCGCGCTCAGGAGCTCGTGGGTGTCGCGGTTGCGAGCCACGACCAGCAGCGGGTGGACCACCAGTCGGATGGCGGCGTGCTGGCGCACAAGCTCGGCGGTGACGGAGTCCACCAGGAACGGCATGTCGTCCATGACGATGTAGACGACGCTGCCGTCGGACTCGTTCCGGATCTCGACCCGGGCGGTGCCTGGCATGCGGTCACGGGCGACCTGCCAGTGATGTACGGCGCGGGCACGGAGGAGATCGCCGTCGTAGTGCTGGCGGTCTTCGCCGGCGAGATGTTCGTAGTAGTCGAGGATGAAAGCGTCGAGCGTGCGATCGAGCGGGATTAGATTCGCACGGGTGGACTCAAACGTCATTGAGAAAAGCCTCCATCAGATAGCTGGTGCCCGCGTCGTTGCGGTCACCGTCGAGCCGTGGGGCACTCCGCCGCGAACGTGGAACCCCCCTCCCATCGTAGTTTTGTTCCGGTGATCCGCCACCCGCCCGGCGGCGGGTCCCGGAATCGGCGCGTGCGAGAGTCACCTTTCCGGTCGGCAGCGCCCGTTGCGCCGGTCACTCTCGACCGGAACAGGCACGGTCGGCGATCGTAGGATGGGCGGATGCGCGCAATCCTCGTGAACTCCCCCGGCGGCCCCGAAACGCTCAGCCTCACGACGGTGAGCGACCTGCCCGTGGGGCCCCGGGACATCCGGATTCGGGTGGCCGCCGCGGGCGTGAACCGGGCGGATGTCGCGCAGCGCCAGGGCAGCTACCCGTCGCCGGCCGGCGCACCCGAATGGCCCGGGCTCGAGGTCTCCGGCGTGGTGATCGAGATCGGTGCCGACGCCCGGCAGTTCCAGGTCGGCGACCGGGTGTGCGCCCTGCTCGCGGGCGGAGGCTATGCCACGGAGGCCGTGGTGCACGAGAATCTGGCGCTGCCGGTTCCGGGTTCCGTCGATCTCATCGAGGCGGCTGGGCTGCCCGAGGCCCTGGCCACGGTCTGGTCGAACGTGTTCCTGAGCGCGGGCCTGGCCGCCGGGGAGACGCTGCTCGTGCACGGCGGGGCCAGCGGTATCGGCACCACCGCCGTTCAGCTGGGCGTGCTGGCCGGCGCCCGGGTCGCCGTGACCGCCGGCTCCGCCGAAAAGCTCGAGGTGTGCCGCAGCCTGGGCGCGGAGATCCTGATCAACTACCGCCGGCAGGACTTTCCGGCGGAGATCCAGGCCGCCACCGAGGGGCACGGCGCCGATGTGATCCTCGACATCATCGGCGGCTCCTACGCGGCCCGCAATGTGGCGGCCCTCGCGGTAGACGGCCGCATCATGGTGATCGCCAACCAGAGCGGCGAAAACGCCGACTTCAATCCGTTCCACCTCATGCAGAAGCGCGGCCGGTATTGGGGCACCACCCTCCGCGCCCGCCCGTTCGAGCAGAAGGCCGCGATCATGCAGGCACTGCGAACGGATGTCTGGCCCTGGCTGGAATCCGGCCGCTTCCGCCCGGTGATCGACAGCACGTTCCCGTTCGAGGAGGCCGCGGCGTCCCATCGCCGGCTGGAGGCATCCGTTCACGTGGGCAAGATCCTGCTGGTGCCCTGAACCGTGGGAGTTGAGCCGGCCGGGTTTCGACAGGCTCAACCACCGGCAGGCTGAACCGACGCCGGGCACGGCGGGCACCCCACGCGCCCTGCTACCGTGAGTGCTCACGCCCTCACGGCTGTCGAATTCCCACCCGATTGGAACCACCCGGATGAAGAACTGGTCGTTCACCACCTGCGCCGTTGCCGGGTTCAGTTTCAGCGCCCTGGGTGTGGCCCTGATCATCCTCAACGCGGTGACGGCCAACGTGTTCCTGACCGCCCTGCTCTGGATGGCCGGCGTGGCTCTGCTGATCGGCGGATCCCTGTCGGTGCGCGCGCACCTGCTCTGGACCCGCGGCGACACTCAGTAGCACCGGAACCAATTCGACGGAGATTTTGGCTCACCGCCTTGTTTTCGAGCCTCAACACGCAGTTCTGAGCAAAATCTCCGTCGAATTCGTTCGGGACGAGTTGCCGCAGGGCCTCGGGCCCCGGCCCGGCATCGGCATCGGCCTCGGACCCGGCCTCACGCTCCTAGATCGCGAATTCGCCGCCCGGGGACCGTTCGGTTTCGGCGAGGCTGGCCGGGACACCCGTGGCGTTGACCGGCTCGTCGCTGTAGGTGGACGTGACCAGGATAGGCAGGTGGTCGGAGGTGCCGAGCGGCAGCGTCTCGACACTGTCGATGGTCAGTCCGATGGACGTGGCCAGGTCGAAGTGCCCACGGAAGAACTTGTAGCGCGTGTAGGTGCGGGTGTCGCTGAGGGTGAGGTCGTAGCCGGACTGGGTGATGTGGTCGCCGAGACGGCCCTTGAAAACCGGGTAGTTGTAGTCGCCCACCATCAGGGTCGGCAGGCCCGGTCCGAGCTGGTGCAGCTCTTCGTGCGCGGTGCGGATCTGGTTGCGTCGCAGGGAGTTCAGCGCGGTGAGCGGCGCGGCGTGGAACGACGCGACGACGAGTTCGCGGTGGGCGACGATGTCGGTGAGCCGGGTGCCGATCAGGCGCTCATGCGCGGGTGTCAGCACGCGGTCGTGCAGTGACTTCTTGAGAGCGAAGGTCTGGGTCTTCTCGTTGGTGAACCGGTCCTTGCGGTAGTAGATCGCCAGGCCGAGACGGTTGCGCACGGTGGAGTCGGCGAGGTGCATGCGACCGATCTCCTCGGGGAGCCCGAAGGTGTCGCACTCCTGCAGGCACAGCACATCCGGATCGTAGTTCTCGGACAGGGCGATGAGTTCTCCACTGGCACGATTCTTGCGGAGGTTATAGCTGATGACTTTCACGACTGACCTTTTTCGACTCGACTCGACTCGATGAACACCCACCCAGCCTACGTTTTCGACGAACAAAAGCTATATCGTCCGGGTGAATTCTCGGCGGCGCGCGTGCGAGAATTCAGGCCATGATGCATGATGCGCGAGCAACTGAGCCGGCCACGGTGGAGTCGGTCTGCCGGGACGACCGGCACGCGTTCAGCAAGCCGACGGTTCCGGAGATCCGGATGATCGCCGGCTTGGGGATCGAGGGCGACGCCCATGCCGGCGCCACGACCCAGCACCGCTACCTGGTGGTGAAGGATCCGACCCGGGCGAACCTCACCCAGGTTCACTTCATGGCCGCCGAACTCTTCGACGAGCTGCGCGAGGCCGGCTTCGAGGTCTCCCCCGGCGAGTTGGGTGAGAACATCACCACCCGCGGGCTGGACCTGTTCGGCCTTCCGCTGGGTGCCCGGCTGCGGCTCGGCCCCGATGCCGTCGTGGAGATCACCGGGATGCGCAACCCCTGCTCCCTGATCAACGGGTTTCAGAAAGGGCTGATGAAAACGCTGATCGACACGGATGATGCGGGTCAGGTGATCCGCAAGGCCGGGATCATGGGAATCGTCGTCACCGGGGGGACGGTCGCCCCCGGCGACCCGATTCGGGTGCAGCTGCCGGCCGGGGAGCAGTTGCCGCTCGGCGTGGTCTGACGCCTCCCGGACGGCGGTCGGTCACCCTGCTAGTCTCGGCCTCACCCGCACCAGAGAAGGAGTCACGATGGCACGAACGACCTACACCCCCGATCAGAAGATCTCCCGCCTCCGCGTCTACAACATCGTGGCCGGCTCGCTGCACCTGGTGCAGGCCCTCGGCTTCGCATACGTGCTCACCCTTCTCAGCACGCAGGTGACCTTCGCGGTCACCGCAGACTACCTGTCCGGTCCTCCCGGGGTGCCGCTGCCGCCCGAACGCGTGACCCTGTTCGACGTCAACGTGGGTATCGGCGTCGTCTCATTCCTGGCGCTGTCGGCTCTCTTCCACTTCCTGATCTCGTCGCCGGCATTCTTCCCGCGCTACAAGGCCGGACTCATCGCCAACCGGAACTACTTCCGCTGGGTCGAATACTCCCTGAGCTCCTCGATCATGATCTGGCTGATAGCCCAGATCACCGGCATCACGGACATCGCGGCCCTGTTCTCGATCTTCGCCGCCAACGCCGCCATGATCATGTTCGGGGCGTTGCAGGAGAAGTACGAGACGCCCGGCAACGGCAAGTTCCTGCCCTTCATCTTCGGCTCGATGGTGGGCGTGGTGCCGTGGGTCGTCATCCTGATCTACTTCATCGGCCCCGGCTCGACCAGCGAGGCCGAACCGCCGGCCTTCGTCTACGGCATCATCATCTCCCTCTTCCTGTTCTTCAACACGTTTGCCGTCAACCAGGTGCTCCAGTACCGTCAGGTCGGCGGTTGGCGGGACTACCTCCGCGGCGAGCGCGCCTACATCACGCTGAGCCTGGTCGCCAAGACCGCGCTGGCCTGGCAGGTGTTCTCCGGAGCGATCATCCCCGCGCTCACCTGAAAACTGCGGCACTCAGCTGACGGCCGCGTGGAAGGTGCTGAATTTCGGTGCGACCGGCTTGATGTTGTGGTTGAGGTGGAAGAGATTCTCCGGGTCGAACTTCGTCTTGATGGTTGCCAGCCGGTCGTAGTTGGACCGGAAATTGTCCTCGATCCGCACCTGGTCGTCCGAATCCATGAAATTGATATACCCACCGGGTTCGGAGAAGGGCCGCAGTGCGGTCCAGAAGTCACGCACCCACTTGATGTTCGCCGGACTGTCGGCGGGGTCGTCCCACATGCACGCAATCCCCGGGGAGAACTTCGCGTGCCGGTAGGCAAACGCCGTCTCCTCCGCGCCGACGCGTTGCACCGCACCGTCAATGGGATAGATGTGCACGGATGTCTGCAGCGTTGGCACCATCCGGCCGAAGTCCAAATACGCGGTGATGGCGCCGTCACTGAGCTCGGACAGGAAGTTGGCCTTCCAGTACGCGTGCAGGCCCGAGCGCAGCCCCTCGCCGAAAATCGTGTTGACCTCGGGGTAGGGCATGCGCTGAACCATGGCGCCGACGACGGGTGCGACGTCCAGGTAGGGCTGCCAGCGGGCCTCCCCCTCGGCCGGGTTTCCGAGCCAGACCCCCGCGACGACGCACACCGGTTTGCCGTGCCAGTCGGTGGGCAGGTAGGACGCCGTCGGGCACAGATGGAAACCGAGAAAGGCGCTGAACTCTTCCGGGGCACTCGCCAGGTGCTCCCGGTAGAACTCCGCGACCGTGCGAGCGTCGGCGATGGAGTAGAAGATGACGCCGGCGTGCACCATATCCACCGGATGCAGCTGGTATTCAAACGATGTGACGACGCCGAAATTGCCGCCGCCGCCCCGCAATGCCCAGAACAGGTCTTCATTCTCCGTCGCGCTGGCGGTGTGCACAGTTCCGTCTGCGATCACGACCTCCGCTGACAGGAGGTTGTCACAGGTCAAGCCGTAGGCCCTTGCGAGATAGCCGACTCCTCCGCCCAGGGTCAGTCCGGCGATTCCTTCCGTGCCGACGAGGCCGCCGGTGGTGGCCAAGCCGAAGGAATGTGTCGCCTGGTTGAATCCCGCCCAGTGCACACCGCCCTCCGCGCGCGCACGGGCGGTCACCGGGTTCACTCTGACCCGGTCGCGGTCGGCGAAATCGATGACGATCCCGCGGTCACAGGTGCCGAATCCCGCCGCGCTGTGGCCGCCACCGCGGATGGCGAGATCCACGCCGAATTCCTGCGCGATTCTCACGACGGCGACGACGTCGTCGGTGCCGGCCACGCGCACGATGACGGCAGGCCTCTTGTCGACCATGCCGTTGTACACGAGGCGCGCGATCTGGTATTCCCTGTCCTCGGGGGTGATCACCCGCCCCTGAACGTGGGCCACCAACTGGGAAATCATGTTGTCAGGCACGAGGGCCTCCTATGCGACCACTTCTGGCCAGGGCCTCCTGTGGAAAACGATATGCACCAGGCTCCTACCAGACTTTCAAAATTACGCCCGGCCGCTGCACCTGTCAACGAAAAGCCGCTCCCTGCGCGGGCCGCATCAGGGCCTTTTGGGGGCCGAAGCCGGGGACTACATTGGTCGCCGTCGGCCTCCGCCGGCCGGCATCCGTTGTCAATCGCAATCGCAATCGCAATCGCGATGGCGTCGGCAGGCAAGGAGCACCCAATGAAAGCCGAGCGAATCGAACGCGAACCGCGCACCCTGGTGGGCGTGCACGAGACGCACCGGTGGGACGAATTGACCGAATTTATGGGGCGGGCCTTCGGCACCGCCGCCACCGAGATCGGCAAGCAGGGTGCCCACCCGGCCGGCCCACCGATCGCGATCTACCACGGCGCTCCCTCCGACGTCGTCGACGTGACCGCGGGGTTCCCCGTGACTCAGCCGGTCACCCCGGCGCCCGGCGTGGTGATTGAAACGCTGCCGGGCGGCCCGGCGATAGAAGCCATCCACACCGGGCCGTACGACACCCTCACCGAGACCTATGCCGAGCTCACCGATTGGATCTCGGCGCAGAACCTCGATCTTGCACCCGACATATGGGAGGAGTACGTGGTCGGCCCCGACACCGAGCCGGACCCGGCCAAGTGGCAGACCAGGATCGTGTTCCCACTGAGTTGAGCCGCATTGAGTTGAGCCGCATTGAGTTGAGCCCCACTGAGTTAATCAGCACTGGGTTGATCAGCACTGAGTTGATCGGGTGCCGGGAGGACCGAACCGCCGGCATCAGCGGCGGCGGGCGGTGATCACGTCGAGTCGGCGGCTGACGACGGTGCCGTCCGCCCAGGCCGCAGCCAGTCGCATCAACTCGTCGACGGCCGCCGGCACCGATCGCCGGGTACGGCAGGAGCACCATGCCAGCGCCGCGAAGCTGGCCCGCAGCGCCACCTCGTAGTCGTCCCGGGTGAAGCCCGGGATCTCCCGCACGACCGCGGTCGTCGTGCTGCCGTCGGAGTTGAACCCCGAGAACGAGCGCCCGCACGCGCACCTGCCGTCGGGGTTGGCCGCGCTGGTCGGACACGGATCGAGCATCCACACGAGTTCCCCCGGGATGCAGTCCGTGAAATCCCGCGGGTGCGAGCCCTGGGTCGCCATGGTCGCCACAAAAGCCTTCATCGTCTTCTCCAAATCTCGGCACGAGTGTCTGTGAGTAGATATGAAGAACGCTAGCTGCGGCCACCGACACTGGATCGGCGTCCGGGGCGAGCGACGCCACTGCGTGCCGGGCACGGTCGGCGAGACGACAACTCCGAGGGGTTGACGGATGCTGCCACCCAGCAGGGTCGTCGTCTCACCGACGTTCCGGGTCAGGAACGACCGAGGGGATTCTGCTACGGCACGGCTACTGCCACGGCTACGGCTACTGCCACTGCCACTGCCACTGCCACTGCCACTGCCACTGCCACTGCCACTGCCACTGCCACTGCCACTGCCACTGCTACTGCTGCGAGGGACGCTTACCCACGGAGCGCGCACTCGGCGAGTGCGCTCCGGTTGCGCGGCCGGTCGCGCCGGGCCCGTCGAGGAAGTCGAGCACGTCCAGCATCAGGCGCGGGTCGGAGATCACGGACATGTGCCCCTTGCCGGGGTAGAGGATCAGGCGGCCGTTGGGGATGCGCGCCGCCGCCTCGCGGAACAGTTCGGTGCTGTAGAAGGCGTCCTGGTCTCCGCCGATCACCAGGGTGGGAGCTTCGATCTCGTCGAGCCGGTCGCTCAGGTCGAAGGCGCTCTCGGCGCGAATGGTGGTGATCAGGTCGGGGCTGGCATCGCCGAACATCGTTCCTCCCATCACCCAGCCCATGCCCGCAGCCAGCCGACTCCGCGGCTTGTCGCCGAGAGCACTGAACATCTCACGGCCGGCCTGACGCGGGCGCCCGGCGAGGACCTCTTCGGCGACACGCCGCTGCACCTTCTTGCCGATGGGCCCCAGGGCGTGCGCCGCGCAGACCACGATGAGCCGCTGCACCACATCCGGGTGGTCGGCGGCGAGCTGCAGGGCGATGCTCCCACCGGTCGAGGTGCCCATCACGTCGACGGGCCCCGGAAACTCCAGGCGCAGGGCGTCGGCGTAGTCGCGGGCGATGTCGGCCATGGTGGAATTCGGGTCGAGGCCCGGGTGCGGGGTCAGCCTGAGCACGCGGTGCCGGTTCGCGACCGGCGTCAGTGTCTGGGCAACGATCATGCGCTCGAAGCCGACCGTCGGTTCGTAGTTCTGGGCCAGGCCAGGGATGGCCACCAGCGGCGGGCCCGTGCCGAACCTCAAGTAGGGCATCCCGCCGAGGAGGGTGCCTGTGCGCCGCGCCATGGCACGAGCGTCGGAGACATTCTGTTGCTGTGTCGTGAGGGGCATCGAATCGACCCTTTCGTTTCATGGACTGTTCCGGATGTCATCAGCCGGCTCCGCAAGAACCGTTGGTGACAGTACCCGCGCCCCGGGACCCTCGGAAGCGTCCCGGCGGATTCGGCCGACGTCCAGAGCCCGGGCGCCGGACTCGAGACGGACAAGCCGAACGCGGGACGCACGATCAGCACGCCGGTTCCGGGACGGTCGGTCAGGCGGTGCACGTGGAGGCGGGCGCTCCGGCAGCCGTCGCCAACACGGGGTTGGCCAGGAAATCATCCCGCCGGATGCCCGGCAGCACCCGGTACTGGATCGAACCGGGCACGGTGAACGGTTCCAGAACCCGCCGGAGGATGCGAGCATAGTTCTCCGCGCGCAGCGGACCGTCCCACTCGGAGATGCCGCGGTAGAAGCCCTTCTCGTCGTTGCCGAGCCACAGTGTCGACACGTAGCCGGGGAAACCGACGAACAGTGGCGTGTTCAGGATGCTCTCGGCCCGGAACAGGGCATGGCCGCGGCCCCGCACGAGCAACAGTGTGAACCGCACCAGGACCACGGCCGGGCGGCGGGTCGGATCGCGGTCGACGACGGTCTCGCGGAAGACGACCGCCGCGGTGCCGTCGGTGAAGGGCAGGCGGCACCCTACGTTGTGACGGGGCAGGTGCACGCGACGCCGGGCGAGCAGCGACCCGGAGCGGGCAGTGGACCGAGCAAGATAGTTGACCGTCGGCCACGGGCCGGCCGGTGGTTTCGGCATATATGCGGGGGTCATCAAGAGCCTCCCCCACCTGGAGCGAGTGAGTGGAATATGAATTTCTAGCCGGATGCTGTCAGCATAAGGAGAGGGTCCGCGCCTGTGAAGACCTGCCCCCTCTGGTGCCGACGGTGGAGCCGCGTGACGAAAGGGTGGCGGCATCCGTCTTATGGAGAGAGACCTGATTGAGATATCCCAGTGCCGGAAGGCACCCGCTTCCACCATCGAACGGACCCACATGACGAGCACCGACCTGAACCGAGACGACGTGACCGGCGACGCGACCACCCCCAAGCTCGCTGCCATCGTCTACAACCCCGTGAAGGTCGACATCGACGATCTCCGGGACTCCGTCGAGGCCGAGCAGACGGCCGCCGGCTGGCCGGAGACCCTGTGGTTCGAGACGTCGGCAGAGGATCCGGGGCAGGGGCCGGCCCGGAAGGCGATCGCGGCCGGGGCCACCCTGATCATCGTGGCCGGCGGCGACGGCACCGTGCGCGCCGTGGCGGAGGCCGTGCACGGCACGGACTGCGCTCTCGCGCTGCTGCCGTCGGGCACCGGCAACCTGCTCGCCCGCAACCTGCAGCTGCCCCTCGACGACACCCGGCAGGCGCTGCACATCGCGTTCGCCGGCCAGGACAAGGTCATCGACGTGTGCATGATCGACATCGAGCGAGCGGACCGCTCGGTCGACCGGCACGCCTATCTGGTGATGGCCGGTCTCGGCCTCGACGCCAAGATGCTCGCGAACACCGACGACGCCCTCAAGGCGAAGGCCGGCTGGCTGGCCTACGTGAAGGCCCTGATCGCCGTCGGCAAGGACGACAGCGAGCTGCGCTTCCGGTACCGGCTCAACGGCCAGCCCGAGAAGTCGCTGCGGGCGCACACCATCATGATCGGAAACTGCGGGTCGCTGCCGGCAAGTATCGAGCTGATTCCCGACGCGGCCCTCGACGACGGCGCCTTCGACGTGGTCGTGCTGAAGCCCGAGGGCCTCGGCGGCTGGGTGCAGATCGTGTCGAAGGTGATCTGGGAGAACGGCGTGCTCAGCCGCACGAAGTTCGGGCGCAAACTGCGCACCGGCGATGTCGACGCACTCAATTACGCCACCGGCACGGAACTCGTGCTGCGGCTGCACGGCTCCGAGGAGATCGAACTCGACGGCGACGGGTTCGGCACCGCCGTCGCGCTCAAGACCTGGATGGATGCCGGCAGCCTCACCCTGCGCGTGCCGACCGACGACGAGTAGTCGGCGCCAGGCGGGGCGCCCCGGCCCCCGTTCAGCGACGGCTGTCAGCGGCCGCCGCCACCGCCTCCGCCACCACCACCGCCGGAGAACCCGCCTCCGCCGGACCCGCCGGAGAAGCTGCCGCCGCCGATGCCGCCCCCGGAGCTGGCGGGCGGAGTCGCGGAGGTGAGGACCGAGGCGACCAGGCCGTTCATGGCATTGCCGAAACCGTACGCGGAGAAACCGGCCTGCGAGACGAGCCAGTCCGGCTCCGGTGCCCCGTGCTCGTAGAGCACGACGAGCTCCTTCGCCCACTCCCGTTCGACGCCCCAGAGCACCGCGAAGGGGAGCAGCTTCTCGTAGAGCTTGACCAGTTCGACGGTGTCCGGTGCGCCGGCGGCATCCGTCACCGGGCCCGGCACCGCGCCCGATGCGACACCCGGCACGGTGGGCACGGCGACCCGTGGGGCGCCGTCGGGGCTCTGCAGCATGCGGAAGCGATCCGCTTCGGCGAGCTCCAGATAGACCCTCATGCCCTTGAGGTAGTCGCGCTGCTCGGCGCCGGAGTCGGTGAGGTGCACCGTGCCCTGGGCCAGGTAGAGGGCAAATGCCAGGAAGAGCGTGGCGATGACGGCGACCGTCATCACCTCGCCGAACGCCGGGGAACCGTTGATCAGCGCCACCGCAGCGAGCAGGGCCAGAGCAGGAAGCAGCACGGCGGCCATACCGATGGCGATCCACCGGCCGCCGCGGCGGGTCACCTTGGCCCGCCAGCCGCGGGCGGTGACCGACGCCGTTGCGTCGGCGCGGAGATTGCTCAGTTCAGCGGCGAGCGTGCTGTCCGTGACCCCGAGTTGCCGCGTCGTGCCGTTCGTCAGGCGGGGGAACAGTGTCTTCAGCAACTTTCGCTCCTGGGCGTCCACGCCCTCCGCGGTCAACAATTGCAGTGTGTAGTCGCCCGCGCCTGCGCTGACCGGGTAGTCGAGGATGCGCACCTTGCCGCGCACCGCCAGACTCACGAGCTGGGCGGCGATGGCCGACTTCGACCGGTTCGCGAGGTCGCCCGCCTCCATCAGGTTGTACCCCTCCGGCACGCTGTACTGGGCGATGATGGTGCCCCGTCCGCGGGCGTCGCGCTGGCCGAACCGGCGACGGATGAAGGCGAGCACGACCCCGAGGAAGCCGACCGCCGACACCAGGAACAGCAGCCCGGTCGCAGTGCCTCCCCCGCCGGTGTCCGCTTCGCCCGCACCGGAGCTGTCCGAGGCCGGCACCTGCACGAAGGTTCCGGGCGCGAAGCCGATGGCCACGGTCAGGTTCTGCCGCGGGCCGAGATCTCGCACGGAGGAGGAGAACAGCTGGCCTGTGGTTCCGGTGACAGCGGCATCCGTGGTCTGGGTGATCCCGCATCCGGTGGTCTCGCCCTGGGCTCCGACGTAGCAGGCGGCGTCGCCGGTGAGGAACTCGGCGACGCTCGGGTCGACGTGCACGCGCGCGGTGACCGAGCCGAACGGCTGGTCGAAGCCGGTGCCGTTCGTGTCCCAGTAGAGCTCGTCGTCGTCGGTGTCGGCGAACGCGCGCACCACGTTCTGCTGGGTGTATGTGATCGTGTACGTCTGCGTGCCGCGCACGAAGTCGTCGGTGCCGAGGGGCAGCTCGATGCTGCCGCCCTGATCGATGATCTCGAAGAAGACGGGTGCGCCACTGGCGTCGGTGACCGATTCGACAGTGGTGTTCAACGGCACCCCGTCGTAGTCGGTCGGGAGCACGCGAACCATGCCGCGGTTCTGGTCGAAGTTCGGGAACTGCGCCACGAACGTCTCGACCGTGCGCAGGGTGGAGTGGCCGGCATCGTCCCGGGAGAGGTAGTAGTCGGCTTCGAACGAGGTGAACGTGAAGTCGCCGGTGTCCGCGGAGGCGGCCAGGGGCATCCCGAGCGCCAGCGCCGCCGTCACGGCGAGCGCCGCGACACCCTGCACGAATCGCCGCAACGGATGTCTGGTCGGTGCGTTCCGGTGCATGCTGCGGCTCCCCTGTTTCGGCCGGCTGTCCCCACAACACCCGTTCTCAGAAGGCTAGTGCAGCCCCGGGCCGGGGTGCTCTGTTGCCCGCGAACCGGCGACTTTGAGGGGTGCGACTGCCGTCGCACCCCTCAATCGTGTCGTCTCACCGGGGTGTTGCGAACGTGCTGGGATTCAGGGCTTCAGTACCAGTTGTTGGCCTGCGAGTGCGACCAGGCGGCGCACGGGGTGCCGTAGGAGGAGGCCTTGATGTAGCCGAGGCCCCACGCGATCTGCGTGGTCGCGTTGGTGGCCCAATCGCTGCCGGCGGTCGCCATTTTGTTGCCGGGCAACGCCTGCGGGATGCCGGTGGCACCGCCGTTGGAGTTTACGGCGTCGTACTGCCACTCGGATTCCTTCTGCCACAGCTGGTTCAGGCAGGAGAACTGGTCGGCGCCCCAGCCGTACTGGGACGCGGCCATGGCCTGAGCGGTGGCGCGCGCGCCGGCGGGGGTGTTGCCGGCGGCCACCGACTGTGCCCGGGCGGCCTCGGCGGCGGCGGCCTGAGCGGCAGCCTGTGCTGCGGCCACGGCTGCAGCCTCGGCGGCGACCCGGTCGGCTTCGATCGACGCGGCGGTGACGGCGGCGGTCTCGGCCTTGGTTTTCGCGGTCAGCGAGGTGACCTCGTCGATCGGAAGAATCTCGTAGCTGGCGAGCGAGCTGGCGACCGCGGTGAGGCTGGAGGCGTCCACCTTGTCCTGGGTGGCGACGATGACCTGGTTGGCTTCGTTCAGGGTGATGGACGCGGTGTTGTCGATGTGCGCCTTGGCAACCGCGTCGTAGGCGCCGAGCTGTTCGCGGTGCAGGCCGGTGCTGTCGGCGAGTTCTTGTGTGGCCGAGACTCGAGCCGAGGTGGCGGCTGCGGACTGACCCGCGAAGCCGGCGCCGACCGCGAGGCCGGAGATGGCGAGAACGCTGCCGGCGATAATCGCGATGCGGTGCGGGCGTTTGACCTTGGTGCTGTTGGTGCTGTTGCTGCTGGGAGCGCTGTTGCTTCGCTTGTTCTGGGCGGCGAACCGGGCGCGGAGTTCTTCGGGTGACTCGGGCATAGAGGACGTTGTCTTCCGTGTTACGCAAGCCCGCGCGCGTGAGCGCACCGGCTCACTGAGCATCGGATCTGCGCTCTCGGAGGGCGGCGCAGACGAAACCTCTAATATGCCTCATGTTTCTGAACAAATACTCATAACAGGCGAAAGTTATGAGCGGCAAGGGATTGACACCGGGGGCGTCGGGCTGCGCCGGGTCGGGCTGCGCCGGGTCGGGGCGCGTGCTGCGCCGCTGCGCCGGGTCGGGCTGTGCCGGTTCGGGGCGCGTGCTGCGCCGCTGCGCTGATGAAGTGCCACGCGCGGAACGGCGCAG